>JBBRJB010000131.1:0-6909 GCA_038220085.1 Burkholderiales bacterium | reverse complement strand
GACCCTCACTTCGCTGGCATCCTTGACCACGTGGGCGTTGGTCATGATCAGACCGTCGTCGGTGAGGATGAAACCCGAACCGGAACCGTGCTTGGGCACTTCCGCACCTGGCGGCACGCCGAAGCCGGGACCTTGAAAGCGACGGAAAAACTCCGAAAACGGATCATCCGGGTTGCTGCCGGGACCACGCTGCCCGGCACCGTTCATCGCCGCCTTGGTGGTGCCGGTCACGGTGATATTGACCACCGCCGCGCCGTTGCGCTTCGTGATCGCTGCAAAGTCGGGAACATTGGACGGCGGGTTCTGCTGCGCGGCGGCACCTGCCGTGACGGCAGACGTCGTCCCGGCGGCCGCAGTGGCATCCTGAAAGTAGAGACCCGACAGGCCGGCGGTGCCGATGATGCCGGCGCTCAACAATGCTACCGACAACTTCTTAGGCGAGAATGATTTGGGCATATTCATAAGTGACTCCTTGCATCTGCATGGTCGTTTACTGCTGGGACGAACTTTGCGCGGGCAGACTTAGGAGAGGCTTAAGGCGACTTAGGCGAGGCTTGAACCGGATCGGGATCAACCGCGACGCGAGAGACGGGAGGGATTTGCGCCGATGCCTGACCGGTATTCGGGTATCTTCGGACGATTCATCGAGAGTCAGAGGTAGCCCGTGCCCCCATTCACCCAGGCGTTGATCATCGCCAATGTCCTCGGATTCCTGCTGCAGATGTCCTTCGGCAGCCTGATGCTGAGCTGGTTCGCGCTATGGCCCGGCGGCGGCAGCGGACTGGGTGCACTACCCTTGGCCGCACCCTGGCAACTCGTGACCTACAGCCTGCTGCACGGCGACATCTTCCACATCCTGTTCAACATGTTTGCCGTGTGGATGTTCGGGGCCAACCTGGAACGGGTATGGGGCGCGAAGCGAATGGCATTCACCTACGTGAGCGCGGTGATCGCCGGCGCCATTGCGCAACTCATCGTCGGTGCGGCGCTCGGTCTCGGCAGCGGGCCGGTCATCGGCGCCTCGGCGGGCGTATTCGGCATCCTCCTCGCCTATGCACTGATGTTTCCGCACACGCGGATCATGCTGCTGATTCCGCCGATACCGCTGCCTGCGCGGGTCTTCGTCGGCCTCTATGCCGCCCTGGAGCTTTACCTCGGCGTCACAGGGTCACAATCCGGCGTCGCCCATTTCGCCCATCTGGGGGGCCTGGTCGGCGGCTGGCTCGGATATCGTTACGGCGGCGGCATGTCGGGCTACCGTCGCCGGTAGCGTCGGGCTAACGGCGAAGGGTGCCGGGGGCTCCATCAGCGGGGAAGATCACCTCGACTCTCAAGCCACCGAGGCGGTCTGACCGTCCCAGTTTCAGTTCGGCCCCGTGCCGATCGGCGATCGCCTTCGCGATGGCCAGCCCCAGCCCACTGCCGGCAGCCCCGGCAGCGGCGTGACCGCTGCGGTCGAATCGGGCCAGTGCGCGCTCGCGCAGGTCCGGGGCAATACCCGGGCCGCTGTCCTCGACCTGGATGTTCGCCCGGTCCGCGGCCACGACGATGCCGACATCGACCGTCCCGCCGGGTGGCGTGTACTTGACCGCGTTGTCGAGCAGGTTGCGCAACAGGATCGCCAGTGCATCCGAGTGGCCCTCGACCTCGACCTGCGGCGAATCCTCCACGACGCCGAGGTCGATATTGCGGCGGCGGGCGACCTGGGTCATCTCGGCAACTTCGTGGCGCACGATCCCGAGCAATTCGACCCGGCCTGACTTGACGCCGGTGGCGGCGCTCGCCTCCTGGCGCGCCAGCATCAGCAGTTGCTCGATCAGCCGTGACGCACGCTCTATGCCGGCAGCGAGCCGGGTGGCCGCGATCTCCCTGCCGGTATCGTTACCGGCGCGTCGCAGCGACTGGACCTGCAGCGACAGCGCGGCGAGCGGCGAGCGCAACTCGTGGGCCGCATCTGCGACGAAGTTGCGCTGCGCCTCGAACGCGGTCCTGACCCTGCCGAGCAGGAGATTCAATTCATGCACCAGCGGTCGGACCTCGTCCGGCAGCCCCGCTTCGCTCACTGGCGACAGGTCATCCGCGGCCCGGCTCGCCACCTGCGCCCGCACCCGGGCGACCGGGCTCAAGGAACGGGTGACGACCCACCAGGTCACCAGCATCAGCAGCGGCACCATCAGGGCAATCGGCGCTACCGTGCGCCATGCGAGCCCACGCGCCATACGCTTGCGAACGTCCACATCCTGCGCCACCTGTATCACCCGCGAGTTGGTCTGGATCGAGAACACGCGGTACTCGCTGCGGCTGGTTTCGACGGTGGAAAAGCCAAGCACCGCGCGCTGGGGCAGGATCAGGCTAGGACTGGATTCGAAGATGCGGATGCCATCGGTCGTCCACACCTGGACCACGAAATCGAAGTCGTTGAAACGACTGTCGAATTCCGGTGGCGCATCGCGATTGACCAGCGGGTTCCCCGAACGCATCGACATGGCCATCTGGCGCATGTTGTAGTCGAAGAGCTGGTCGGCTTCCTGCAATGCCGTGCGGTAGGCGCTGGCGCCCTGGATGCCGGTACCGAGCACTATCACCGCCAGCAGGGACCACAGCATCCGGGCGCGCAGCGAGCGCGGCAGCGGCAGCACGAGCGAGCGCTCCCGCGCGCGGCCCTTTCCCGCGATCATTGTCCCTCCTTAGGCATGCAATAGCCCACCCCACGCACGTTCCGGACGAGGTCCGCGCCAAGCTTGCGACGCAGCCCATGGATATAGACCTCGACCGCGTTGCTCGACACTTCGGTCTGCCAGCTGTAGAGTTTTTCTTCCAGTTGCGCGCGCGACAGCACCACCCCCGGGCGTGCGAGCAAGGCCTCCAGCACTGCCCATTCGCGCGCCGACAGCGTCACCGGCGCTCCGTCGCGCGTGACCTCGCGGGTGACCGGATTGATGGAGACGCCGGCATGCTCAAACACCGGCTCCGCGCGACCGGCCGCGCGGCGCAGGAGCGCGCGTATCCGCGCGAGCAGCTCCTCCAGGACGAACGGTTTGAGCACATAGTCGTCGGCGCCGGCATCGAGCCCGGCGATGCGCTGTTCCACCGAATCCCTCGCGGTGGCGATCAGCACCGGCACACGCGCCTTGCGTTCGCGCAATCGCCGCAGGATCTCCAGGCCGTCCATGCCAGGTAACCCGAGGTCGAGCAGCACCAGGTCGTATGACTGGGTACGCAACACGGTGTCGGCATGGGCGCCGTCCTTGATCCAGTCGACGGCATAATGTTCCGCGCGCAGCAGATCCAGCGCGGCTTCACCGATCATCACGTCGTCTTCCACCAGAAGCAGTCGCATGCCATGACTATAGAACCAAACGTCGTCCTTCATGCCGAAGTCCCGCGATGACGAGCGGCTACGACTTCATCGTGATCGGTGCGGGCTCGGCGGGGTGCGTACTGGCCGCCCGATTGTCGGAGGATCCATCGGTGCGCGTGCTGCTGCTGGAGGCCGGCCCGCGGGATCGATCCCCGTGGATTCACCTGCCCATCGGTTACGGCAAGACGATGTGGAGCCCACGCTACAACTGGTGCTTTTATACCGATCCCGATCCGAACATGAACGGACGACGGATCTACTGGCCGCGGGGCAAGACGCTGGGCGGCTCGAGCGCCATCAATGGACTGATCTATATCCGGGGACAGCACCAGGACTACGACGACTGGGAGGCCCAGGGCAATCCCGGCTGGAGCCACGCACAGACCCTGCCCTACTTCATCCGTTCCGAATCCAACGAGCGTGGGGCCGGGCCTTGGCACGGCGATCGCGGACCGGTACGGGTCTCGGATATCGCCTCACGGCACGAACTGATCGATGCTTTCATCGAAGGCGCGCAACAGGTCGGCGTGCCGCGCAACGATGACTTCAACGGCGAATCCCAGGAGGGTGCGGGCTATTATCAGTTGACCACCGCGCGAGGACTGCGCTGCAGTGCCGCCACCGCCTACCTGAAGCCGGCGCGGCGGCGACGCAACCTCACGGTCCTCTGCGAGGCGCGGGCCACCCGTCTCGTAATCCGCAACGGGCGTGCCGTCGGCGTGGAGTACCTCCGGGCCGGGCGGCGGTTGCAGGCGATGTGCGATGGGGAAGTCATGCTGTGCGCGGGCGCAGTCCAGTCGCCGCAGTTGCTGCAGCTCTCCGGGATCGGCCCGGCGTCCCTGCTGCGAAAACATGGGATCACGGTGCTGCTGGATGCGCCAGGCGTGGGGGAGAACCTGCAGGATCACCTGCAGGTCCGGCTGGGCTACGAGTGCGCCCGGCCTATCACCACCAACGACCAGCTCAATTCCTGGCAAGGCCGGATCGGCATCGGCTGGCAGTGGCTGCTGCAAAGGGACGGACCGCTGGCCATCGGCATCAACCAGGGGGGCTGCTTCATGCGTGCCCTGCCGACGTCGGATGCGCCGGATATCCAGTTTCACGTTGCCACGCTGTCCGCGGACATGGCCGGTGCACGCGTACACCCCTGGTCGGGTTTCACCCTGTCGATATGCCAGCTGCGCCCGCAGTCACGCGGCCACATCCGGATCCGATCCGCGGACCCGCTCGCCGTTCCCGAGATACAACCCAACTACCTGGCGACCAAGCTCGACCGTGCCACCGTGGTGGCTGCCATGAAAGCCGCAAGGCAGATCGCCGGGTCAGCGGCGATGTCGGCGTACGTCAAATGCGAGCGCACGCCGGGGCCACAGATCACGACCGACGCCGGGCTCCTGCAGTTTGCTCGCGACACCGGCGCCACCATCTTTCATCCGAGCGGCACCTGCCGGATGGGGCCCGCCGGCGATGCGATGGCAGTGCTCGATGAACGGCTTCGGGTGCGCGGGTTGGAAGCGCTGCGCGTCGTGGACTGCTCGGCAATGCCGACGCTGATCTCGGGCAACACCAATGCCCCGGTGATCATGATGGCGGAGAAGGCCGCCGACATGATCAGGGACGATTGCGCTCAGGGAATACGGACCAGCCCGTAGCTGCTCAACTGCGCGGGCCGGTCGTCCTTCAGTCCGGGCACGAACGAGCGCGAGCCCAGGTAGAACTTGCCGTTGCTGACGCTGACCAGTTCCACTTCCCGGGGTGCCTGTTCGATCGAGCGGATGCCCAGGGTCGGGCAACCGGTGGCGGAGAGATCGAGGGCTTGACCCACTTCGAAATCGCCGCTGCCACAGCGGCCGTTCAGCAGGATCAATACGGCCTCACGACTCTCGGGCGAGGCACTCCAGCGGTCGATCCGGAAACTGGCTTCGAACGCGCTTGCGGCCACGCTCGATCTGCCGGTGACGAGGAACGATCCGTCGCCGCGATAGGTGAGCAGCCGCGTATCGAGAAGACAGTCATCCGAGGCGTAGACAACCGCGTCGATTCGCCAGGACTTGCTCAGGTCGTTGAACTCGTACTGGCGCTTCACGTACAGCGGCGGCTTGTGCGTCACGCCGGTCAGCGGTATGCACTGGCTGTCGTGCCAGCGTCCGTCGATCGCTATCGGACTGGGGCGCAGCGCCGTCTTGCCGCGCGTGCTCTTGCCTTTGGCCGCCGTCTTGCGGGAACCGGCCTTGACGGAGGAGACGTCCCCGCGGGCTCTGACCGGCGACGCCGTGGCAGACGACGACTTCATGGTCGACGCCTTCGTGGCCGATGGCAATGCAGTTGCCGGCTTTGCGGTCGCCGGCTTTGCTGTCGACTGCTTTGCGGTCGACTGCTTCCCTGCACCGGCACCGCCGGCGGATTCACCGACCGCAAACAGGGCACTGCCCTGGGCGAACACCCCAGCCGGTACTGCGAACATCGTGGCCAGAACGGTGACGAACGCCGCTGCCCCCAGGGTCGCGGCCCCAGGCGACCGCGTCAGGCGGGTCGACCGCACCGACCGCGTCGACCGCGTCGAAAATGCACCGCGCCCGCGCCCTGTGATCGCAGCGTGGAAATGAGTAACCTGACTGTCCAGGACGTGCAGCTTCATGGGTCTTCAAGTCCGGGTTGGAAGTCCCGTCCGGGGCAGGTCTGCCGACCGGCGACGGGCTGTCCAGGCTGGAGCTTGCCTCTGGTTGTTGATGTGGACTCTTACTTATCTCTTACGGTACTGCGGACCGGATCCGGACGGCGGATCGTTGTGCCCTTCGCTGTGGCGAATGGGCGCGGAGACCACAATCCTGTGGCGTCCCGTCCACGCGTCCCAGACCCCCAGAGGCTAGCGCACCTGTTGCATGAATGCAACCAAATCCACCCTTGACACTGGAAGCGAAAACCACGCTCGAGCCCGGCAATTCCCGGGAAATCTGCCCCGCGATCAGTCCTGAATCAGGCCAGGATGGTGACCGCGGCAACCGCCAGTGCGCCAAGCGTCAGGTTGACCAGTACGAGCGTCCGGATGCGCCCGAACAGGGCGGGCACCGGGGCCATCTCGCCGCGCTCGATTGCCCGGCTGGCGGGCCTGAACAGCGCCAGATAAAGGTAGGCGAAGATGAGCGTCATCACCAGCCCGATGCCGATCATCAGGTGCCAGCCGATCGGCATCGGACTGACTCCGGCGGCCGCCAGCATGCTCAGTCCGCTGGCCCAGATCAGCACCACGGCGACGATGACGTAGCGAAGGAAACGCTGCAGGGTACCCGACATCAGGACCGCACGATCCTTGCCGGCAAGCGCGGCGAGCGACGGATGCAGACACAGGGCAGCGAAGAACATGCCACCGACCCAGACGATCACGCCCGCGAGATGAACGAACAACAGGACACCATTGAACATCGATTGCCGGCCTCGAAAATGCGCACCTGCGACGTCGGCCAGGTTGCCGGGAGGCGATGCGCTTTGATGATATCGTGCGCCGCATGCTCGCGCGCCGCACACCCCTGCCGTCGCTGTTGTCCGCA
>JBBRJB010000130.1:0-6921 GCA_038220085.1 Burkholderiales bacterium | reverse complement strand
ACGACCCACCCAGGAGTTTCTCTTCGGCCACGAGTACGTCGCCCCGGAGGCCTTGCGCATGCTGCTGTTCGGCGCCGCCATGGTGCTCATCATGCTCTATCGTCCGCACGGCCTGTGGCCGGTGCCCAAGCACGGCGTCCGTCCGGCGGGAGTGGGAGAACCGCCGCAGGGGGATGCCGGAACTGCGGCCCACGCCCGGGTGCCGGCCTCATGAGCGCGCCACAGTCGACATCGGCGGGCCAGCCTGCCCGCCCGGTGACAAACCCGTCCGACGCAGGTTCGGCCTCTTCGCGCGACGGCGATGGCGACGTCGTCCTGTCCGTATCCGATGTCAGCAAGCGTTTCGGCGGCCTGCAGGCGCTGGCTGATGTCGGCCTGGAGATCCGGCGAGGCCAGATCTACGGCCTGATCGGACCCAATGGTGCCGGCAAGACCACCTTTTTCAATGTCATTACCGGCCTCTACACGCCCGACTCGGGCACTTTCATGCTGGAGGGCAATCCGTACGAGCCGTCCGCGGTGCACAAGGTCGCCGAAGCCGGGATCGCCCGCACCTTTCAGAACATCAGGCTGTTCGGCGAGATGACCGCGATGGAAAACGTCATGGTCGGCCGCCATGTGCGCACGCACGCGGGTGTCATCGGCGCGGTGTTCAAGCTTCCCAGCGAGCGGCGGGAGGAGGCAGCCATCCGACGGCGCGCGCTGGAACTGCTCGAGTACGTTGGCATCCGCCAGTTTGCCGACTATCAGGCCCGTACCCTCTCCTACGGCGATCAGCGTCGGCTCGAGATCGCCCGGGCCCTGGCCACCGATCCCAAACTGCTGGCGCTGGATGAGCCCGCGGCCGGCATGAACGCCACCGAGAAGATGGCGCTGCGCGAACTGCTCTCGCACATCGGCAAGGACGGCAAGACCATCCTGCTGATCGAGCACGACGTCAAGCTGGTCATGGGCCTGTGCGACCGGGTGACGGTGCTCGATTACGGCAGGCAGATCGCGGAGGGCCGGCCGGCGGAAGTCCAGAAGAACAGCGCAGTGATCGAGGCGTACCTTGGAGGTGGTCATGCCTGAACAGCGCCAAGACCGTCCGACGATGCTCGAGGTAGAGGGGCTGAAGGTATCGTACGGCGGGATCCAGGCAGTCAAGGGAATTGACCTGTCGGTCAAGCAAGGCGAACTGGTGGCCCTGATCGGCGCCAATGGCGCCGGCAAGACCAGCACCCTGAAGGCGATCACCGCCGTGCTGCCGATCAACGGCGGCGCCGTCCAGTTCCTGGGTCAACCGACCCAGGGCATGGGCTCGCACCAGCTGGTCGGCAAGGGACTGGCGATGGTGCCGGAAGGCCGCGGCGTATTCGCCCGCATGACGATCGTCGAGAACCTCCAGATGGGCGCCTATTCCCGCAAGGACCGGGAAGTCGACCTCGACATCGACAAGATGTTCGCCATTTTCCCGCGGCTCAAGGAGCGGGCCTCCCAGCTCGCAGGCACCATGTCGGGGGGCGAGCAGCAGATGCTGGCCATGGCACGGGCCCTGATGAGCCGTCCCAAGGTTCTCCTGCTGGACGAGCCGAGCATGGGGCTGTCGCCGATCATGGTCGAGAAGATCTTCGAGGTGATCCGCGACGTTTCCTCGCGCGGCGTCACTATGCTGCTGGTGGAGCAGAACGCCAAGCTGGCGCTGGAAGCGGCGGATCGTGGCTACGTGATGGAATCCGGCCTGATCACCATGAGCGACGACGCCCGAAACCTGCTGAGCGATCCGCGCGTGCGGGCAGCCTATCTGGGCGAGGCCGGCGCTCCCTGATCAGGGACCTTCCGGGGAGATCGCCATGTCGGCAGCGGTCGTGAACGCGTCGGCATAGAACTCGTCGTCCGGCAGGCCGCAGTGACCGATGAAGTCACGACGGCTCGCATCCACGACCACCGGCGCGCCGCAGGTGTAGACCTGACAGGCGCTCATGTCGGGAAAGTCCGCCATCGCCGCGCGATGCACGAAGCCGGTCCGGCCGGTCCAGCCGTCCTGCGCCAGCGCTTCGGAGATCACCGGCAGGTAGCGAAAGCCCGGAATCCCGCTCTGCCACCGAAGGCAGAGCTCGTGCATGTAGAGGTCCTGCGGCCGGCGACCGCCCCAGTACAACGTGATCGGACGCGCAAAGCCCTTTGATTCCACCAGGCCACGCACGCGCTCGAGTATCGCCTTGACCGGTGCAAAGCCGGTGCCGCTCGCAACCATCACGATCGGCCTGTCGCTGTCTTCACGCAGGAAGAATGTGCCGAGCGGGCCTTCGAGTCGGAGGATGTCCCGTACTTTCAAGGCCGGTTCGGACACGCCGAAGGCGGCGTCAGTGAACTTGCCGCCCGGAAGATGGCGCACGTGCAGTTCCAGGCCGTCGGCGGTGCCGGGCGCAGCGGCCATCGAGTAGCTGCGGCGCGTGCCGTCGCGAAGGAGCAGATCAACGTACTGCCCGGCCAGGTACTGCAGCCGCTCATTGGCCGGCAACTGCAGGCGGATCACCACAACGTCCGGTGCGACCCGGTCGATCGACGAGACCCGGCACGGCATCTTGCGGATCGGGATTTCGCCCACTGCCGCCACCACCCGCGCCTCGACGGTCAGGTCGGAGGCGGCGCGCGCGCAGCACAGCAAGGCATAACCCCGGCGCGCCTCGTCCGCGCTCAGGGCGCCGGGTTGGTGCGGATCCTGAATGATGTCGCCGCTGACGATGCGGGCCTTGCAGGAGCCGCACGCGCCGTTCTTGCAGCCGTAGGGTAGAACGACACCCTGTGCCAGTGCTGCTTCTAGAATGTGCGTCTCGTCGTCGACGTTGACGGTCTTGCCACTGGGTGTAATGGATACGGTAAAGGTCATGCCGGCCTGGAGAAGGCGAGTGGGCCCGAGCGGGTTGCAGTCCCCCGATTATCGCGCACTCCCCCGGCTGTTCCGCCGCAGGCGGGTGCTGATCATCGGCTGCGGCGATATCGGTCAGCGCCTTGCTGCGCTGGCGGGCAGCCATTGGCGCGTCTTCGGCGTCGCCCGCTCACTGCGGACAGCCGAGCGCATCAGGGCGGCAGGAGCCACCCCACTGCTCGCCGGGGTACCGCGTCGACGGCTGCAGGGACTGGCGCGGTGGGTGGTGCTCAGCGCGCCGCCGCCGGCCAACGGCGTCGATGCGGGCGGCCTTGCAATCGATCCCCTGACCCGCGCCTGGACGGCGAGCCTGCTGCGCTCGCCAGGCCGCACCGGTCCAATCCGTCACGGCCGTCACGGCCGTCACACCCGTCACACCGGACCGCAGATCCGTCCGGCGACTCCGATCCGCCTGGTTTACCTCAGCACGACCGGTGTCTACGGCGATCGCCAGGGACGATGGACCAGCGAGGAAACCGACTTGCACCCCCTCACCGAACGCGCGCGCAGACGGGTCGACGCTGAACAGTGCCTGCGGCGGGTCGGCCGAACCAGCCCGATGCTGCGCCCGGCGATCCTGCGCGTTCCCGGGATCTACGCGATCGACCGACTGCCGCTCAAGCGGCTCCAGGAGCGGCTGCCTGCCCTGGTGCCGGCCGACGATGTCCGGACCAATCACATCCACGCGGACGACCTGGCGCGGCTCGTGCGGGTCGCCCTCTGTCGTCATTGGAACCAGCGCACCCTCAACGTCGTCGACGACTCCCGCCTGAAGATGGGGGACTACCTCGACCTGGTTGCCGGATGGGCGGGCCTGCCATCGCCGCCGCGGGTCGACCGCCCCACCCTGCTCGCCAGCGTCACGCCGATGCGCGCCAGTTTCATGAGCGAATCGCGCCAGCTGACCAACCGGCGCATGAAACGGGAACTGCGCCTGCCCCTTCGCTATCCGACCGTGGCGGATTTCCTGGCTGCGCACCAGCCACCGGAGAAGGCCTCGCGGGTGCCTATATAATGCTGCCCAAGCCGGTGTAGCTCAGTTGGTAGAGCAGCGCATTCGTAATGCGAAGGTCCCCAGTTCGAATCCGGGCATCGGCACCAGCTACCATTTTGGATTTCCCTGCTCACTGCCAGCATCGGCATTTTCGCGATGGTTCTTCCATCGCTTGAGCATAAGCTGATAGCTGCTCCGATGTTGGTCGTCGGCATCGCTGCCGCAGCCCTGCCGAACCTTCTACAGCAGATCAAGTCGCTGGGGAGACGGCGAAGCGATTCCGGCGGGAAACGGAATAGCCAAGACACTGCCAATGCGGGTTGATGCGTGGCAATCGACTCAGGCCACCAGTTGCAGCCGGACATTTCCCTCAGTGCAAGGAGTCAGCTGGCAGCAGTACGGGCACTGGATGACGACGTGAAACAAGCAGGCATCCGGCAGCGCCTCGGTTTCAGGAACCTCTATCGGCGACGGGGCCCACTGCGTGCAGTGCAAACACTGAATGTCAATGTGGGATATGACGGGCACGGAAAAGCCTCAGAAATTACAACGTAGCCCAAACAGGCGTTTGAGTGAAAGGGAGCTACATGAAGGAGCGCACTTCCTTGGCTGAGATGACGAACTTCTGGCTGGGGTCGCCCACATCCGCAAGTCGTTCGGCCGCGCTGTAGAACATGTCCAGAGCCTGGGCCCACTCTTCGTGACTCCAGGACACCATTGTTTGCCTCCTCCACGTAAGCATCGAATCTGGGACGACAGATTACGCCGGGCAATCGTAGCCGACTTCGCAGTCAATGACTATCTTTTCCGCTGATCATCGGGGCGCCATGTCGATTCGCAGTAGCGCCAACCGACAACGTCATCATTCGATTTCTCGCGCGATGACCTGCGGATCCATGAACACCTGGGACAGGTCGTTGATCGGGCTGGCCGGTACCCCGGCCTGATTGCGCGCGAATCTCGGATCCTCCGCCAGCGCCGGCATTCCGAGGACGCAGCAGAACCGGCGAGACTGCTCGTCGTTGCCCACGATCAGCATGAGGTCCCCGTCGCTGCATCGGAAGTTGTCGCTGGGATACACCGAGGCGAGTCGATTACCCGAGCGCCGGGGCCTGGTTCCCGTCGCGAGATAGTTCATCCCGTGGACCAGTGAAGCCGGCGGCCTTTTCCAACCCGCCGCTGGTCGCCCGAACGACCACTCGTCGGATTCTGCGCTGGCGCACGCCGGTCAGGCGCTGCCGATCACCGCCCGTCGCCCTGCACTGGCACGCCCCTGGCGGCCCGCCTAACGTACAGCGCATGAATCACGCACCCTGTCCGCCCATGGGCCTCAGGACGAACCGCATTGATGCGAGCGTCCGGAGTCGACGCGAATCGCCGATGCGCGGATTCACGCTGGTCGAAGCGCTGGTGGTGATGGCGATAGTCGCCATCCTGACGGCGCTGGCGGTGCCGTCCTTTCAGGAGTTCGTTGCCAGCCGGGCGGTGAACACACAGATCAGCGACTTTTCCAGTTCTCTGAGGCTGGCGCGCACCGAGGCGATCAAGCGCGGCCGGCCGGTAGTGATCTGCCGCAGCAACGATACGCAGGCTGCCGCACCGGTCTGCGATGCCGGTGCCACCTGGAACAGCGGCTGGCTGATCCTCCAAGGCAACAACCTGATCCGGACCCAGGCACGCTACCGGGACAGCGGCGGCATCGTTTCGCAAGCCGGACTGAACTCGATCACCTTTACTCAGACCGGGATCGCGCCGGCCGCCTCAGAAACCATCTTCACCTTCCAGCCGCCGCTGCCCACAACGCATTCCAGCTACACGCCATTGACCAAGAAGATCTGCGTCAGCGTGACCGGAGTGACCCGATCATGCTGAAGCCGACGAAACGATTGACGTCAATGAAGCGGAGGATGCCCATGAAGCGGATGACGTCGACGAAGCTCTCCAGGCCGGCCCCCGCAATGCGTCCACTCCGTCCTTTGCGCAAGCAGGCAGGTGCAACCCTCCTGGAAGTCCTGGTCGCGATGCTGCTCCTCACCTCCGGCATGCTGGCGATGGCCTGGCAGCATGCGGTTGCCGTCAAGTACGAGAAGATGTCCCAGTTCCGCGCGGTCAGCTCGCAGATCGCGTCGGACATGGCCGACCGGATCAGGGCCAACGTCGGCGCCGCGCCGAGTTACGTGTTCGTTCAGGCCTATACGCCCGGCGTCGTCGCCACGGCGCTGGCGGACTGCATGGTCATAGTCTGCACCGGGGCGGAGATGGCGGCGTACGACGTCGCGGAATTCCGCAACACCACCCGCCGCAGCCTGCCGGACGGCAGCCT
The DNA here is from genome assembly GCA_038220085.1 of Burkholderiales bacterium. Lineage (GTDB taxonomy): Bacteria > Pseudomonadota > Gammaproteobacteria > Burkholderiales > Burkholderiaceae_E > Lautropia. Next base: position 693 of record JBBRJB010000130.1, on the reverse strand, counting down.
GTTCATCAACCAGGATCCCGCCGACCCGGCGGCAATGACCGTCTGGGTGCTGTGGCGCGATCCCGAGGCGGTCGACACGGCGACGCAGGCCACCTCGCTCGCTCGCCTCTGCCCCGCCGCGATCGGCACGCCGGCGCCGATGCCCCAGTGCCTGCCCTTGAGAGTTTTGCTATGAAGCGGCTGGTCCCGTCGTCGCGCCGGCGGGCCGGCATCGCAGGTCGATCCATGATCGAGGTCATCGTTTCGCTGGCAATCGGATCGGTGGTGATCGGCGCGGTCCTGATCGCGGTCTCCGGCAGCGGAATGACCGGTCGCAAGCAGAACTCGCAGGGGCAACTCACCGAGAACGGTCAGATCGCGATGAACCTGATGGCGGCGCAGTTGCGGATGGCGGGTTTCTGGATACCGACGTCAATGGCCTTGTCGGTCGACCGGCCGGCGCTGCCGATGCTGGTCGGATGCCGCAACGGATTCACCAATGCCAGTGCTTCGTGGGACACCCTGGCCTGTGCCGGTGGGCCCGCCGGCGAGGGCACCGACGCGGTCGGTGTGCGTTACGACGGCACCGAAGGCGGTGTCGCCGCCGCGACCGATTGTCTCGGCAACGGCCTGGCCGGTGTCGGCGGCTTCGTGGACGACCGGTTCTTCATCCTGCCCGCCAACGCCACGCCGACCGGAAACCCCGCGCTCTAC
>JBBRJB010000129.1:0-6925 GCA_038220085.1 Burkholderiales bacterium | reverse complement strand
CCGAGCGTCGGGACGTGAATGGTCCCGCCCAGCGCCGCGGTGGTGATGCCGATCGGCACTTCACAGTGCAGGTCGTCACCGTCGCGCTTGAATACGCTGTGCTCCTTGATCCGGATCTCCACGTAGAGGTCACCGGCAGGGCCGCCATTGACCCCGGGCTCGCCATTGCCACCCGAGCGGATGCGCATGCCGTCATCGATGCCTGCAGGGATCTTGACTTGGAGGGTTTTGGTGCGCTTGATCCGCCCCGCGCCCTGACAGGCTTCACAGGGCTCGGGAATCACCTTGCCGGTGCCATGACAGGCCGGGCAGGTTTGCTGGACGGAAAAGAATCCCTGCTGGATCCGGACCACGCCCTGGCCACCGCAGGTGCGGCAGGTCTGGGGCTTGGTGCCGGGCTTCGCGCCACTTCCCTTGCAGGGGCCGCAGTTGTCCCACGAGGGTACGCGGATCTCAGTGTCATAGCCGCGCGCCGCCTGATCCAGCGTCACTTCCATCGCATAGCGCAGGTCGGCGCCACGATAGACATTGCCCGAGGCGCCGCGCGAACCGCCGCCGGCCGCGGCGCCACCACCGAAGATGTCGCCGAAGATGTCGCCGAAGACATCCGCGAAGCCGCCGAATCCACCGGCGCCGCCGGCACCACCGCCCGTCACGCCGTCCACGCCGGCGTGTCCGAATCGGTCATAGGCTTCGCGCTTGCGAGGATCCGTGAGGACCTCGTAGGCTTCCTTGACCTCCTTGAACTTCTCCTCGGCCTTGTTGTCGTCCCGGTTGCGATCCGGGTGGAACTTCATCGCGAGTTTGCGGTAGGCCTTCTTGAGCTCTTCTTCGCCCGCATTCTTCGCGACGCCGAGAGTGTCATAGAAATCACGTTTCGCCATTGCCCCGACGCATCCTTGCTGCAATCAAAAAAACGGACTCCCAGGCGCTCCTGCACCTGGGATCCGCACCACCTGTCGCTACCTCTGCCTTCAGGCGTCGCGCTTGACTTCCTTGAACTCGGCATCCACCACGTCTTCAGCCGTTTCCCTGCGCTGACGGTCTTCGCCCGCGCCGCTCGGCTCACTATCCCCGCCTGAGGCGGCACCGCCCCCGGCGGCGCCGGCGGCCCCCGATGCGGCAGCAGCGGCCTGCGCATCAGCGTACATCTTCTCGCCCAGCTTCTGCGAGGCGGTAGTCAATGCCGCGGTGGCGGCCTCGATCTTTTCCTGGTCCTCGGTCTTCAGGGCTTCACGCACGTCGTTCATCGCCGCTTCGACCTTGGCCTTCTCGTCGGCATCGAGCTTGTCGCCATGGTCCTTGAGTGACTTTTCGACCGAGTGAAGCATCGCATCCGCGTTGTTGCGCGATTGCGTCAACTCGACCCGCTTCTTGTCCTCGTCGGCATGCACCTCGGCGTCCTTGACCATCTTGTCGATCTCGGCCTCGGACAATCCGGAGTTCGCCTTGATCGTGATCTTGTTCTCCTTGCCGGTAGCCTTGTCCTTGGCCGACACGTGCAGGATGCCGTTGGCGTCGATGTCGAAGCCGACTTCGATCTGCGGCGTGCCGCGCGCAGATGGCGGGATGCCTTCCAGGTTGAACTCGCCCAGCGGCTTGTTGCCTGCCGCGATCTCACGCTCGCCCTGGAACACCTTGATCGTCACCGCCGGCTGGTTGTCTTCCGCAGTGGAGAACACCTGGCTGAAGCGGGTCGGGATCGTCGTGTTCTTATGGATCATCTTGGTCATCACGCCGCCGAGGGTCTCGATGCCCAGCGACAATGGCGTGACATCCAGCAGCAGCACGTCCTTGCGATCACCGGCGAGTACAGAGCCCTGGACCGCTGCCCCAACCGCCACCGCCTCGTCAGGGTTGACGTCACGGCGGGGATCCTTGCCGAAGAACTCCTTGACCTTATCCTGGACCTTGGGCATCCGCGTCATCCCGCCGACCATGATCACGTCGTCGATGTCGGAAACCTTGACGCCGGCGTCCTTGATCGCGATGCGGCAAGGCTCGATGGTGCGGTCGATGAGTTCTTCCACCAGCGCCTCGAGCTTCGCGCGGGTGATCTTCATGTTGAGGTGCTCGGGCCCGGCCGAACCCATGGTGATGTATGGCAGATTGATTTCCGTCTGCTGGGTGGACGACAACTCGATCTTCGCCTTCTCGGCCGACTCCTTCAGGCGCTGCAGGGCCAGGACGTCCTTGGACAGGTCCACGCCGCGGTCCTTCTTGAACTCCGTGATGATGTAGTCGATGATCCGCTGGTCGAAGTCTTCACCACCCAGGAAGGTATCGCCGTTGGTGGACAGGACTTCGAACTGCTTCTCGCCGTCCACGTCGGCAAGGTCGATGATCGAAATATCGAAGGTGCCACCACCCAGGTCGTAGACGGCGATCTTGCGGTCCTTGCTGCCGCCCTTGTCCAGGCCGAAGGCCAGCGCTGCGGCTGTCGGCTCGTTGATGATGCGCTTGACTTCGAGGCCGGCAATCCGACCGGCGTCCTTGGTCGCCTGGCGCTGGCTGTCATTGAAGTAGGCCGGCACCGTGATCACGGCTTCGGTGACTTCTTCGCCCAGGTAGTCTTCCGCGGTCTTCTTCATCTTGCGGAGCACTTCGGCCGAGATCTGCGGCGGCGCCAGCTTCTTGTCCCTGACAGCGACCCATGCGTCGCCGTTATCCGCCTTGACGATCCCGTAGGGCATCAGGTCGATGTCCTTCTGCACTTCTTTTTCCACGAACTTGCGCCCGATCAGCCGCTTGACCGCATACAGGGTGTTCCTCGGGTTGGTAACGGCCTGGCGCTTTGCCGGCGCTCCGACCAGGATCTCCCCGTCTTCCATGTAGGCGACGATCGAGGGCGTCGTGCGAGCGCCCTCGGCATTCTCGATCACCTTAGGCTTGCCGCCTTCCATGATTGCGACGCAGGAGTTGGTGGTTCCCAGGTCGATACCGATTATCTTGCCCATGATTAAACTTTCCTCGAAAATTTCTCTGATTGCCAATGATTTGGGGTGATCCCTGCGGCTTTTCAAGCATTCGCTGCGCACCGGGCGCTCTTGCCTCCTTAGCCGGCCTTGCTGACGGTGACCAGGGCCGGTCGCAGAATCCGGTCATTGATCAGATAGCCCTTCTGGAGGACCGAGACCACATGGTTGGGTGCCACATCCTTGGAGGGCGCCATGGAAATCGCCTGGTGCCGGTTGGGATCGAACTTCTGGTGCAGGGGATCGATCACCAGAAGACGATGGCGATCGAAGGCCTGGGTCAACTGGCGCAACGTGGCCTCCACGCCCTCCTTGAGGCTTTCGACGCTGGGGACCTCGACCGAAAGCGCCATTTCCAGACTGTCCCGAACGGGCAGCAGGCTTTCCGCGAAGCTTTCGATCGCGTACTTGTGGGCCTTGGACACGTCGTCCTGCGCCCGCCGCCGTACGTTCTCCATCTCCGCCAGGGCGCGCAGGTACTGTTCGTGACTTTCCTTCGCACGAGCCTCGGCCGCCGCCAGGGCGGCACCCGCGTCCGCCTCGACCGGCGGGGCGTCGCGTTCGGCCTCGGCCGGTGCCGGCTGGGCCGGTCGGGTGGCTGAATCCGGAGGCGCCGACCGATCCGCGCCTCGGCCACCACCCGGCACCTGCCAGCCGCCGGCGGGTGCCTCCTCAGGCTCATTCGCATACATCGGTTGGTCGTCGCGGTCGTCCCCGTCCTGAAAACCGGGTTCCCGGTTGGCGGAATGCGGATCGGCGTTGGGATTCGGTCCTTTTGGGTCGATCATGGTCTGGGGTCTGGAATATGGTAAAAAACTTGAAAATTCAAACGGTTAGACCGATTGTACGAAGACTATTGGGTTGATAGGCCGGGAATTCAAGGGCGAGCCGAGTTGTTCTTGCGCAGAATCGCTCTTTTGAAATCCAGGAGTGAAATATGGGTCTGATGTCATTCATCAAGGAAGCTGGAGAAAAGCTGTTCGGCAAGGGCGAAGGACTGGCAGCGCAAAAATCCTCCGAAACCGGCCCCGACGGATCCGAAAAGGCCGACCAAGTCGGCGCCGATGCCATCATCAAGTACATCCGATCGATGGGACTGGATGCCGAAGGCCTGTCAGTCGCTTTCAACAGTGCAGCCAGCGAGGTGACCGTGTCAGGTGTGGCTGCGGACCAGCAGAGCAAGGAAAAGATTCTACTTTGCTGCGGCAACGTCGCTGGCGTAGCCAAGGTGAACGATGAACTTCAAGTGTCGGCACCCGCCGACGAAGCCCAGTACTACACGGTGGTCAAAGGAGACAATCTCTCCAAGATTGCCAAGGAGTACTACGGCGACGCCAACCTATACCCCAGGATCTTCGAGGCGAACAAGCCAATGCTGAGCCATCCCGACAAAATCTATCCCGGTCAGACACTGCGCATTCCGCCGAAGGTCTGAATCGCCTCCGATCGGACAGGCTCTAGACCGTCGCCCCACGCTCCCGGGCGAGCGCCTGCCGGCGGGCCAGTGCGGCCGGACTGCGCTCCGGGTCCATTGCCGCGGGTGGCGTGACCGGCCAGCCGCCCATGTGAGCCTGCGCCACGTCCGCCAGCGCTCTTATCCAGTCCGCCGAATCGTTGAGGCAGGCAATGTACTTGAAGGCCGTGCCGCCGGCGGCGAGGAAGCCCTCCCTCGCCTCCATGTCGATTTCCTCGAGCGTCTCCAGGCAGTCCGAAACGAACCCGGGGCAGACAACGTCCACCGAGCGGGTGCCGGCTTTGGCCAGGGCCTGCAAGGTGGGCAGGGTGTAGGGTTCGAGCCAGCGGGCGCGGCCGAATCGCGATTGGAAGGTGGCGATCCATTGATCCGGGCCGAGGCCAAGTTCATCGCCCAGCAGCCGCGCGGTGGCGAGGCACTCGCAGTGGTAGGGGTCGCCGAGGGTTAGCGAGCGACGCGGCAGCCCGTGAAAACTCATGACCAGTTTCTCCGCCCGACCCTCGGTCTTCCAGTGCCGGCGGATCCGCGCGGCGAGCGCGGCAATGTAGCCCGGATCGCGATGGAAATTCCTGACCATCCGGAACTCCGGCAGGTTGCGCCAGACCGACAGCTCGCGGGCGATCGAATCGAAAGCGGTGGCAGTGGTGGACGCCGCGTACTGCGGATAGAGCGGAAGGACCAGCAGCCGCGCGAGATTGCGCTCCCGAAGCTCGCGCAGGACTTTCTCGAGCGACGGATTGCCGTAGCGCATGCCATGGACCACCGCCACGTCGAGCCCGCGCTCGCCGAGCAGTCCGCGCAACAGCGTCGCCTGGCGGCGGGTGTGGACCGCCAGCGGCGAGCCCTCGGAAGTCCACACCGCACGGTACTTGGCGGCCGACTTGCGTGGCCTGGTGTTGAGGATGATGCCGTTGAGGATGGGCCACCAGGCGACGCGAGGAATCTCCACCACCCGCGGATCGGACAGAAATTGCTTCAGGTAGCGGCGCACCGGCGCCGGCGCCGGCTCATCGGGAGTACCGAGCTGGACCAGGAGTACGGCGGTCAGTGGCGGGCTTTCGTGGGAGAAACTGCTGCTGGCGGCGAATCGATCCATGCCGCCATTCTCGCACCTTTGACGGCGGCTTCCGGACCGACCCGCCGTTCAGTGCCTCAGGCTCTGGCCGGTATCGGCATCGAAGATGTGGGCATGGGCCAGGTCGGGCTGCAAGTCGATCTCGTCGCCCGCATGCGCGGAGATCCGGTCGTGCGACACCACGATGATGTCGGAATGGCCTACCCGGCACAGGACCTGGGTATCGGCGCCGGTCGGCTCCATCACCACCACCTTGCCGCGAAGTCCGCTGCCGCCGTCGCCCAGCATCAAGTGCTCCGGCCGGATCCCGAACACCACCGGCCGGCCCTCGGCCAGTTTTTCGCTGGCGCCTGCCGCCTTGTCGATGCCGATGTGCACGCCGTCGCCGACGTCGATCTGGCCGCCGCGGATGACGCCTTTCATCATGTTCATGCCCGGCGAACCGATGAAGCCCGCGACGAAGATGTTGTCGGGATGATCGTAGAGCTCAAGCGGCTCACCGACCTGCTCGACCACGCCGTCGCGCATGACCACGATCCGGTCGGCCATCGTCATCGCCTCGATCTGGTCGTGGGTGACGTAGACCGCGGTGGTCTTGAGCCGCTGGTGCAGCGCCTTGATCTCGGTGCGCATGGCTACCCGCAGCTTGGCGTCGAGGTTCGACAGGGGCTCGTCGAACAGGAACACCTGGGGTTTGCGAACGATTGCCCGGCCCATGGCGACCCGCTGGCGCTGTCCGCCGGACAGTTGCCTGGGGAACCGGTCCAGGTAAGGTTCCAGACCGAGAATCTGCGCGGCGTCACCCACCCGCCTGTCGATCTCGTCCTTCGGGGTCTTGGCCAGTGTCAGCGCGAATGCCATGTTGTCGCGCACCTTCATGTGCGGATACAGGGCATAGTTCTGGAACACCATCGCGATGTCACGCTCTTTGGGCGGCACGTCGTTGACCACCCGCGCGCCGATGCTGATCGTGCCGGCGGAGATCTCCTCCAGGCCGGCGATCATCCGCAACAGAGTCGACTTGCCGCACCCCGACGGTCCGACCAGGACGCAGAACTCGCCGTCGGCGATGTCGACGTCGACACCGTGGATCACCTGCGTCGTACCGTACACTTTCTTGACTTGACTGACAGTCACAGTTGCCAAGGCTGCCCCTCCGATTCTTGTTTGAGCGCGCAACGTGAAGTCGGCGCTGAACTCTGGAACTGAGGGATGCTAACCGCAATGCGCGCGCGCATGCCGCGGCAGACCTGGCGGCACCTGGGAAAACACCCATTCCCAGGCGGATCAGCGGGCCTTGCTGCTCTGGTTCAGGGCGCTCGAAACCAGCTTGGCGGTGATGTCGACGATCGGCACGATGGACTGGTAGGCCATGCGCGTCGGGCCGATCACGCCCAGTGT
>JBBRJB010000128.1:0-6939 GCA_038220085.1 Burkholderiales bacterium | reverse complement strand
TCTGATGATTATTGCCGCCGCAGCTGCGGGTCAGTCGGTCGGTGGCGCGCTCGCCGGCGGGCTTGGCCCAGCCGTATTACTGGCCGCCGGGTTGTTTGCGTTCAACTATTTTCATGCCTCGCGGCTTGGATTCGGTGCGCCAGTCCGGGTTCAGCTCCGACAGGTGGCGCGCATCCTGTTCCGGTCCCTGCCGTCGACCGGTGCACCGGTCATCATTTTGGGTGGCATGTTTTCGGGTATCGTGACGCCGACGGAAGCCGCCGGACTCGCAGTTGCCTATACCGTCGCTGCGGCGTTGCTGGTCTATCGGTCGATGCGTCTGGCTGCGTTGCCGGCACTGTTTATCCAGGCGGGACGGACAGCCGGAACGGTGCTTCTCATCATGATGGTGGCCGGCGTTGCTACATACGTTTTCACGGTCGATGGTCTACCCGGAAAGATGACGAGGACGATCCTGAGTTGGACGACCGACCCGACGCTTGTCATGTTATTGATCAGTCTGACTCTCGTTGTCGTCGGTATGTTCATGGATATCATTGCCGCCTCGCTGATCCTGATTCCGGTGTTTCTGCCGGTCGTGAAGGCGGTCGGTATCGATCCACTGCACTTCGTGGTCGCACTGGTGTCTGCTTTGTCAATGGGGCTGTCGACGCCACCGGTGGGGTCGTGTCTTTTCGCGACGGCGCAGATTTCAGGCGTGTCGATCGAGCGGCTGTCGGTCGCGGCAGTTCCAATGTACGGCATCAATCTGATCGTTCTGGTTCTGGTCGCGGTATTTCCTGAGATCGTTCTGTGGCCAGCTCGATTCATCGCGAGAGGGTCATAGGCGTGTTGACGAGCCGGATGATGGATCTTGGGAGGTAAGATGAATAGGAATCTGCTGGGCGCAAGTGCGTGCAGTGTTGTCGCCGAACTCCGCAGTGGATCTCTGGATCCTGAGATGCTTGTCCGCTCGGCTCTGGCTCGAATCGACCAGCTGGATGGCAAGTTGAATGCAGTCCCCACCCGTCTCAACCAACGGGCTCTCGACGCCTGCGTTCGAATCCGCGACGAACGCGCGACGGCGGTCGCGGATGAACGGTGGATGGGCGGCATCCCCATTCTGATCAAGGATACACACCCGATCGCGGGCGTCCGCACGACCTATGGATCCAAGGTTTTCGCCGATCATGTTCCGGACGAGTCGTCGTGGCATGTGGATCGGCTCGAGCGGATGGGGGCCATCGTCATTGGCAAGAGCAACACACCGGAGTTTGCGGCTGGGGCGCAAACCTTCAACGAAGTCCACGGAGCAACTCGCAACCCGTGGAATCTGTCACTGACCTGCGGCGGTTCCTCCGGGGGCTCTGCAGTTGGCGTCGCAACCGGGATGGCCTGGCTTGCCGACGGATCCGATCTGGGAGGAAGCCTCCGGATCCCGGCCGCCTTCTGCAATGTGGTCGGGCTTCGCCCTAGTATTGGCCGTGTCGCGCACGGGCCTCAACGGACGCCGTTCCAGACGCTGAACGTGGTCGGTCCCATTGCGCGCGAAGTGCGGGATGTCGCGCTGATGCTCGATGCCCTCAGCGGTCCGGATTCGCGGGATCCGCTCAGCTTATCTTTGCCTCCCGAACGATTCGTGGTTGGTGTGGACGGCGATCCGGATGTGAACTGCATCGGATTCGATGCCGATCTCGGTGGGCGTCTTCGGATCGACTCTGACGTGGCAATGGTTCTCCAGTCCGCTCTTGACCGTCTTCGGACTTTCCGGGTCAACTGGCATCCAGTATCGGTAGCGACAGATGATGCGATCGGGAGTTTTCAGACTTTGCGTGCGCAGTATCTGGCGGGAGAGTTGAGCGCGATCCACACTTCAAATCCAGGCGTGCTCAAATCCGAACTGGCCAAGAACATCGACGAAGGAATTGCGCTCACTGGCGCTCGGGTGGCGGCGGCCGAGCAGGCGAGGGGGGAACTTTTGGAGCAGATGATGCGCCTGCTTTCGATCTACCCGATCATCGCGCTGCCGACTGCCGTGATGCCACCGTTCGACCTGACTATGCGCTTTCCTCGGGAATTCGGTGGCAACAAGTTTGAAAGCTATTTCGACTGGGCTGCGCCAACCTTCGTCATCAGCCTCACCGGGTGTCCCGCACTGTCGTTGCCCTGCGGGTTCACGCCGCACGGGCTGCCAGTCGGCATCCAACTGGTCGCACGTCCCCGGCATGAAGCGCAATTGCTGGCCTTCGCGGCGAAGTTCGAGCGAGCGCTGGGCGTGGCTCCATGGCCATCGATCTAGTTCTAGTCAGCCGGCGGTTCAATAATCCCAGGACGCATCCGACAACATCGAACACAACCAAGAGAACCATCTGAAGTTGAGCAAGCTTTCCTGAACCAATGGTCGCATTCCTGTGACAGACGTCCGGAGCCCAGGACGCATAGTGTCAAGAATTCGGTCGTCGCTTCAGACGGACTGACCGATGCCCGGGGTGGAAGCCTTTTGCGAAGTCGGCTGTGGCTTATCAACGCCGCAGGTTGCCGAACTGGCTATTCATCGACTTGACATAATATAGATTATGCGAATTGATACATGGGGAGTGAGTACGGCTGGGCTCCACCCCGGTGGCTTCAGCGGCCGACGGTCAGGCCTGTCAGGCTGGCCACCGTGGCGACCAGTTCCCCGGGTTCTATCGGCTTGGATATGTGAACCTGGTAGCCGGCAATCATTGCGCGGGTCCGATCTTCAGAGCGCGCAAATGCGGTCAGCGCAATGGCGGGCGTCCTGCCGCCGGCGAGTAGTCCAAGTCCGCGGACCTCGCGGATGAATTCATAGCCGTCCTTGCTGGGCATGCCGATGTCGCTGACGATGATGTCCGGGCGTTGGGCCTCGATGATTGCCAAACCCTCGTCGGCGGTGCCCGCAGTCCACACGCGTGCTCCGGACTGCAGGAGTATGCTTTCGATCAGTTCCCGGGCGTCCTGCTCGTCGTCGACCACCAGTACGTTGACGCTATCCAGTCGGGTCCTGATTTCCGCAACCGCACGCGCCGCCGCCGGGCCGCTGTCAGCCTGCTCGCACTCGCCGCTGACCACCGGGTCAGCCTTGATCGACAGCAGCGGCAGGCTGACGACGAAGCTGGCGCCCTTGCCTTCGCCTGCACTATCGGCACGTACCGTCCCGCCGTGCAGTTCGACCAGGTGCTTGACGATCGACAGGCCCAGGCCGCCATGCCTGCGGGTCGTCGAGGAGTTGCATAGCGCCGGTACCGGAAGGGGCCCGAGACGAGCCGTGGCATGCGGCGGGTGTGGCCGGCGACAAACGGGATCTTGAAGCCGTCCGGCTTGACGTTGGGCAGGCCGTGGACACTGTAGGTCCAGAAGTTGTGGTACTTGCGCTGTTCGCCGTCCGTCATGACCGGCGACCCGGTAGCCTGGAAGCGGGCGATCGTTTCCTGGATGGCCGCTTCATAGAGCGGATCGAGGGCCGCATCGCCGTCTCCGAGCGCTTCGATGGCGGCGATCAACTCCCGCGGGCGGGGAATGCTGCCGATCGGCTCGGTCGGGATGCCGCAGTCCAGGGGACTGTCCGGATTGCGCTCAGACTTATCCATGGCGGGCAGATCCGTGAGGCAAGGTCATCTGCGCGCGCGCGCAATCGGCGCACTGCCCATAGATGGTCAATTCGTGGTGCTCGACGACAAAACCCTTGGGCGCCATCTGCTCGAGGTCGCCGGGGCAATTGTGCACGTCGAAGACGCGCTGGCAGTGCCGGCACTGGAAATGATGATGGTGCGTGCTGGCGGCATGATTCGATTCGTAGCGCGGGTTGTCGCCCGGCAAGGGAACCCGGTGGATCGCACCCTCCTGCAGCAGCGACTTGAGATTGCGGTACACGGTTGCGACGCTTAGCGCTGGAACCCGCTCGCGTGCCACTTCGAGTACCTCCTGGGGCGTCAAAGGGCGCCTCGCCGAATCGATCGCCATTCTTATAGCGGTCCGCTGCCGAGTTGCTCGTTCTTTCGTCGCTGGTTCCATGGGCAAGTCTACAGGTTAGCTTTTGATTGAACCACCGATTGGTCTGGGGCGGCGTTCATGCCGCAGCGCCCTCCCCGGCACACGGCAGCTTCTGAACTTTTCTGCTTGTCCGCGGCGAAAACTATCGATACATTAACGTATACGTTCATTGCGTATACGTTCATTCGCCGGCAGGCGGCCGTTACAGGTTCAGGGACGACAAGCTACCGGCATTCAACCCGCGCCGGCAACACGAGGAGACAGAAGAATGAAGACACTGCGCATTGCAGCCATCGGGGCTGTACTGGCCGCGGGCATGGTGACGGCTTCGGCGGTATCGGCGGAGCAGTCCGAACTCAGGATCGCCAAGCAGTACGGTCTGGGCTACCTGCAGATGATGGTGCTGGAGGATCAGCAACTGGTGGAGAAACATGCCAAGGCCGCCGGCCTGGGGGACGTTGCGGTCAGCTGGCTGACTTTTCGCTCCAGCGACGTGATGAACGACGCGATCATCTCGGGCAATGTTGACTTCGTGTCGCTCGGGGTTCCGGGTCTGGCGGTTATCTGGTCCAAGACGCAAGGTACGGGAAATCCGGTAAAGGCTGCCTCCGGCATGAATCTGTTGCCATTGGCCTTGATGACCCGCAATCCGGACGTCAAGAGCCTGAAGGATTTCGGGCCGAAAGACAAGATTGCCGTGCCGGCCATCAAGGTGTCCACCCAGGCGATCCTGCTGCACATGGCCGCGGCCAAGGAATTCGGGCCTGAGAACTACAACAAGCTCGATCCGGTGACGGTGTCGATGCGTCATCCGGATGCGCTGACCGCCCTGCTCTCCCCGGCAAGCGAAATCACGGCCCACTTCGCCTCTCAGCCTTTCATTGCAATGGAGGCGGCCAAACCCGGTATCCGCCAGGTGGTCTCCTCGACCGAGATCCTGGGCGGTCCGCTTTCGTTCAACGTCCTGGCCACCTCGACCAAGTTCCACTCGGCCAATCCCAAGCTGTACAAGGCCTTCATGACTGCCTTTGCGGAAGCGACCGACTGGGTCAATGCCAATAAGCGGGCCGCCGCGGAACTCTACCTGCGGGTGAGCAAGGACAAGAGTTCGGTCGACGAGGTGTTGAAGATCGTCGAAGCGCCGGAAACGTCCTACACCCTCACGCCGAAGGGCTTGATGCCGGTGGTCGAGTTCATGAGAAAGACCGGCGCCATCAAGGTCCTGCCGGCCTCCTGGAAGGAGATGTTTTTCCAGGACGCCCATGCACTGTCGGGCAGTTGAGGGCCGTACCGGCATGAGCGGCGATACCCGCTGGGACCAGGCAAGCGATCCGCTGCTGGACGTCCGCGGTGTGACGTTGCAGTACAAGACCCGGGAGCATCTGGTCACGGCCACCTATCGGGTGGACTTCCAGGTTCGAAGCGGCGACCGATTCGTACTGCTGGGACCTTCGGGGTGCGGCAAGTCGACCCTGCTCAAGGCCGTGGGGGGCTACATGCGACCGGTGGAGGGCGACATGCGGCTCAAGGGGGCGGTGATCCGCAAGCCGGGACCGGATCGGATGATGGTGTTTCAGGAGTTCGACCAGTTGCCACCGTGGAAGACCGTCAAGGAGAACGTGATGTTCCCCCTGGTGGCCAGCGGCAAGCTGAGGGGCCGGGCGGCGCAGGAGAGGGCGATGCACTACATCGACAAGGTGCGGCTCACCCAGTTCGCCGACAGTTATCCCCACACCTTGTCCGGGGGCATGAAGCAGCGGGTTGCCATTGCCCGCGGAATGGCGATGGAACCGGACATCCTCCTGATGGATGAGCCTTTCGCCGCTCTCGATGCTCTCACCCGCCGGAAGATGCAGGACGAACTGCTGGCCCTGTGGGATGAAACCCGCTTCACCGTCCTGTTCGTGACCCATTCTATTGCCGAGGCGATCATCATCGGCAACCGGATTCTGCTGCTGTCGCCTCACCCGGGTCAGGTGAAGGCGGAAATGGACAGCGTGGACCGGGCCGATCCGGATGCGACGAAGCGCACCGACCTCGAGCACCGGATTCATCAGATGTTGTTCGCCGACGCCATAGAAGCGGAGCAGCCCGTCCATGTCCCCGCGTGACTATCCGCCGGCCCGCCCGGAAATCCTGCGCGAACCGGTCGAAGCAAGCCGGATCGGTGTCATTCAGAAGCCGTTGACCGGGCTGGAACGGGCCTTCGACAACGGCGCCTTGCGCAAGACGCTACTGCTGGTCGTGCTGGCACTGGTGTGGGAGGTCTACGCCCGGCAGTTGAACAATCCGTTGCTGGTACCGACTTTCAGCGCCACTGCGCTGGCGTTCTGGGAAGGGCTCCTCAGCGGTGACCTCCTGGGCCGCGCCTGGTATTCGATCAAGATTCTCCTCTCGGGCTACGCCGCAGGCCTCGCTATGGCCGCCCTCCTCACCATGCTGGCGATGACGTCCCGGATCGGTACGGACATGCTGGAGACCTTCACCTCGATGTTCAACCCCCTGCCATCGATCGCCTTGCTGCCGTTGGCATTGATCTGGTTCGGGCTGGGCAAGGGATCGCTGATATTCGTGATCATCCACGCGGTTCTGTGGGCGGTCGCGATCAACACCCATTCGGGTTTCCTGTCGGTGTCCAATACCCTGCGCATGGTCGGACGCAACTACGGCCTGACCGGTCTCGGTTACGTCGCGCGCATCCTCGTGCCGGCGGCATTTCCGAGCATCCTCACCGGGCTCAAGATCGGCTGGGCTTTTGCTTGGCGGACACTGATCGCGGCCGAGATGGTCTTTGGCGTGGCCTCCGGTCAGGGCGGCCTTGGCTGGTTCATCTACGAGAACAAGAACCTCCTGGAAATAGCGAACGTCTTCGCGGGACTTTTCAGCGTCATCCTGATCGGCCTGCTGGTGGAGAACGTCGTGTTCAGGGTGATCGAGCGCCGCACC
>JBBRJB010000127.1:0-6950 GCA_038220085.1 Burkholderiales bacterium | reverse complement strand
TGCCGATCCAGATCGGCGAGGGGTGGCTTCGCATTCTCCCGGACCACGTCCTGGCGGCGATGGTGCGGGGCCTCGGCGGCGGCACGGCGCCGGTGACCAGCCGCTTTCAGCCGGAGGCGGGCGCCTACGGCCACAGCCACGTCCACCATCATCATGACGACGAGGGCCATGGCGGGCGCATCCACACCATGTCCGATCCGGCCTCACCGACGTGAGCGTCGCGGCGGAGCCGGACGGCGGTCTGCTCGGCCGCATCCGGATGCTGCAGCTGGCGTCGCCGGCGCTGCCGATCGGCGGCTACAGTTATTCGAGCGGCCTCGAATGGGCGGTCGACAGCGGCGCGGTAAACGACGACCGGACTGCCTTCGCCTGGATCGACGATGCGCTGTGCCTGGTCCTGGGCCGCTTCGATGCCCCCCTGCTGGTCGCGGCGGTCTCAGCCTGCGAAGCCGCGGATCACGCGCGCCTGGCGGGGCTGAACCGGCTGGCGCTGGCGGCGCGCGAGACCGCCGAACTGCGTCTCGAGAGCGAACAGATGGGCTATTCGCTCGCGCGGTGGATTGCCGGGGTGGCCGGCGAGGCAGGTGGAGCGGGTGGGGCAGGTGCCGAAGGCGCGGCAGGTGGGGCAGCAGAGACGGGCTGGATGCAATCCCTGCTCGATCCCAACCGCCCGCTGGCCGCGGTCGTCGCGTGGGCGATCGCCGCCTGGCGCCTGGGACTGGGTGGTCGCGATGCTGTCACCGGCTTTCTCTGGAGCTTCGTCGAAAACCAGGTGACCGTGCTCATCAAGACCGTGCCGATGGGTCAGATCCAGGCCCAGCGTCTGCTGTACCGGCTCGGGCCGCAAATCGGCGCGGCGGTGGAGTCTTCGCTGCGCCTGCCGCAGGAGGCCTGGTCCAACGCCGCACCCGGATTGGCGATCGCATCGATGGCGCACGAATCCCAGTATTCGCGCCTGTTCCGTTCATGAACCGGCCCGCAGTGGCCGGTTTCCCGGGCTGATCGCCCGCCGCTACACCGAAGCACGCCCGACAGGATCGACCGAATGACCCCTTCGACCACCTCGCAGCCAGCCACCGATGACCCGGGCGCTCCCCTCGGCCTGCAGCAGCGCTCCGGCCCCTTGCCATCCGCCAGCCGGCACGGCCCGCTTCGGGTCGGCATCGGCGGGCCGGTCGGCTCGGGCAAGACGGCGTTGACCCTGGCCCTGTGCCGGCGGTTGCGGGATCGCTACGAGATCGCCGCGGTGACCAACGACATCTACACCCGCGAGGACGCGGAGTTCCTGGTGCGCAACGATGCCTTGCCGGCGCAGCGCATTCTGGGGGTGGAGACCGGCGGCTGTCCCCACACCGCCATCCGTGAGGACGCATCGATCAATCTGGAGGCGGTCAGCCGCCTGCAGCGGGCCTTTCCCTGCCTTGAGGTGGTGTTCATCGAGTCCGGCGGCGACAACCTGGCGGCGACCTTTTCTCCGGAGTTGTCGGACCTCACTCTCTACGTGATCGACGTGTCGGCTGGCGACAAGATCCCGCGCAAGGGCGGTCCGGGAATCACCCGCAGCGATCTGCTGGTGATCAACAAGATCGACCTGGCGCCGCATGTCGGCGCGTCCCTGGAGGTGATGGACACGGATGCGCGCCGGATGCGGGGCGATCGTCCATTCGTCTTCAGCAACCTCAAGACCGGGCAGGGCCTCGACGACATCGTCGCATTCGTGGAACACCGCGGGATGCTTGAGCGCCGCGCTTGATCAGCGCGGCCCGTCGCGGCGGCCGGGACGGCTGCGGCCGCTGCGCCAGACCGAACCCAGCAGCCAGACGCCGCCGATCACGGCGCCGATGAAGGCCAGCAGGCCAAGCGACGGCCAGCCCTGCAGGAACTCGCCCTCACGCGTGACCACGATCGAGGAGCCGATGATGAGCGCGGCGACGACGATACCGATCGTCAGCCGGCTGACAGCCCGATCGATCTGCTCGCCGAAGTGTTCCAGCGGTGCGATGCTCACGTCCACCTTGAGGCTGCCGCGCCGTGCCAGCCGGATCAGTTGCTCGACGTCGCGGGGCAGGTCGCCCAGCAGCCTCATAAGGCGTGCAACGCTGTTCCGTCCGCGCCCGGCCAGCGCCGCCGGGGCATAGTGCGCCGCGACGACCTTGGCCAGGAAGGGCGTGGCGGCAACAGCCATGTCGAAGCCCGGGTCGAGCGAACGTCCCAGTCCTTCGAGCGTGATGAACGCCTTGATCGTCAGCGCCAGGTCGGCCGGCAGGAACAGCCGCTGCTCACGCAGGATGGCCATGGCGTCGCTCAGGGCTGCATTGAGATCGAGTTCGCCCAGCGGCACACCATGGAACTGGTCGATGAAGTCGTCGACACGGCTCTGCAACTGAGCCGGGTCCGCCTGCGACTCGTCCCCGCCCCACTGCAGCAGGACCTCGGCGGCGGCGGCTGCGTCGTGCTCGGAAAGCCCCTTCATCAGCATAGCGACCTGGAAGCGCCGCTCCTCGGAAAGACGTCCGACCATGCCGAAGTCGATCAGGGCGATGCGGTTGCCGGGCAGGTAGAAGACGTTCCCGGGGTGGGGGTCGGCGTGGAAGAAGCCGTCTTCCAGCATCATTTTGAGCACCGCGTCGGCCCCGCGCTGGGCCAGCAGCTTGCGGTCGAGACCGATGCTGTCGAGCGCGGCGAGATTGCGCCCGGCAATGCCGACCACCCGGTCCTGCACGTTGAGCCGCTCGCCGCTCCACTGCCAGTGGACCCGGGGAACGAGGATGTCCGGATGATCGGAGAAGTTGCCGGCGACCCGCTGGGCATTGCGGCATTCCGCCGCGAAGTCGAGTTCGCGCTGCAACGACCGCCTGAACTGCCGCACCACTTCCTTCAGCCGATATCGATGCAGTTCCGGGGCGCGGCTCTGGACCATCTCCGCCAGGCGGGCAAGCAGCCGCAGGTCCGACTCGATCACCGGCCGGATTCCGGGTCGACGGACCTTGACGACCACCGGCGTGCCATCCTTGAGCCGTGCCTTGTACACCTGGGCCAGGGAGCCGGAAGCGAGGGCGCTGGTTTCCAGTTCGTCGAAGACGTTCTCGGGCACGTCGCCGAGATCTTCGGCGAGTTGGCCCCTCAGCGCTTCGAACGGCACCGTCGGGGACGAGTCCTGCAGCTTGCTGAACTCCTCGATCCAGGCCGAGTCGAACAGGTCGACCCGGGTGGCGAGGATCTGGCCGAGCTTGACGAAGGTCGGCCCCAGTTCCTCCATCGCCCGGCGAACCCGCGCCGGCGGCTCGAGGCGGGCCAGTTCCTCTGGGGCCTGCCAGTGCAATGCCCGACCGGCCCGTTCGAGTGCGTTGGCCATGCCGAGCCGACGTACCAGGTCGCCGAAGCCGTAACGGATCAGGATGGCGGCGATGTCATGCAGACGCCCGGCGTTGTGCAGCAGCTCCGTCGTGTCCCATCCCATGGCAGCCCCCTGAGACCGGTCCTGCGACAGTGCCGGGAAACCGTTCTCCGGCGGCATTCTAATCGGCGGGCGCCCCGGTCGTGGACGGCGTGCGACACCGCCGGGGGCGATTGACCCTGCATCCGCGCCCGCGGCGGCGACAGCGACCGTGAAAACATGAATACTGCGGTGATGAACGAGGAACTTCAGCCCTGAAATCTCCGTGAAGGCCATCATCGAGCCAGGAAATGACCCGCTGACCGGGCGGCCGCGCGACGACAGGGCGGATCGGTATGCGCGGACAGGAGATGCAGGCGCCCGGCCGCTGCCGCCGGCCGGCAGCGAGCCGATTGCGGCACCGCGCCGTCGCAATCGCTGGTGGCTGCCGCTCGCTTTACTGCTGCTGGCCCTGGCCGGGGGGTGGTACTACTGGCACTACTGGCATGCGCCGCAGGCGTCGAGGCCCGCGACCGCCCAGGGCCTGGCCACGGGCAGGATGCCGGGCGCGGCGGCGCCCGGCGTCACCACGCCTGCCGGCAAGGGTGCGGGCGCGCGCCCCGGCGGGGCGCCGGGCACGCCGGTGGTGGCGGAACCGGCGCGGTCGGCCGACGTGCCGATCTTCCTGGACGCGCTCGGCACGGTCGTGCCGACGCAGACGGTCGCCGTGAAGAGCAGGGTGGCCGGCCTGCTCGAGCGTGTCCTGTTCAAGGAGGGCGAGCGGGTCAAGGAGGGGCAGTTGCTGGCGGAGATCGATCCCCGCGAGCTCAAGGTCCAGCTTGCCCAGGCCGAAGGCCAGCTGGCTCGCGATCGCGCCCAGCTGGAAAATGCCCGGGTCGATCTGCGGCGCTATGAATCGCTGTTCGAGCAGGACTCGATTGCGCGCCAGCAGGTCGACACCCAGCGGGCACTGGTCAGGCAGTACGAAGGCCTGATCCGGGTGGACCAGAGCCAGGTCGACAACGCCCGGCTGCAGTTGAGCCACGCCCGCGTGATCGCGCCGATCAGCGGTCGCGTCGGGCTGCGCCAGGTCGATGCCGGCAACATGGTCACCGGCGCTGAGCCCAACGGACTGGTGGTCATCACGCAAGTCGAACCGATCGCGGTCCTGTTTTCCATTCCGCAGGATGAACTGCCGAAGGTGATCAGGCGGACCTCCGGCGGTGACTCGCTGCCGGTGACGGCCTTCGACCGTACCCAGCAGAACCTGCTGGCCTCCGGGAAGCTGGTGTCGATCGACAACCTGATCGATCCAGCGACCGGCACGATCAAGCTGAAGGCCGAGTTCCCCAATACCGACGGCCGGTTGTTCCCGAACCAGTTCGTCAACATCCGCCTGGAACTGGAGACGCTGCGCGACGCGGTCACCATCCCGTCCTCGGCGCTCCAGCGTGGTTCCCAGGGCCTGTTCGTGTACGTAGTGAAGGCGGACCGCACGGTGGAACTGCGCCCGGTGACACTCGGTCCGGTCGACGGGCAGCGCCTCGCGGTCGCGAGCGGCGTGGCGGCAGGCGAGCGGGTGGTGATCGACGGCATCGACCGGCTGCGCGACGGCGCCCTGGTGGAACTGATCGAGCGACCGGATTTCTCCACGCCGCCGGCCGGTCCGCCTGACGCGCCCCAGGCCGGCGCGAGGCAGGGTCGCAGGGCGTCCACCGCAGCGCCGTGAGACGCCCCATCGCCCTGAGACGCCCCTTCGCCGTGAAATGAACCCGTCGCGCCTGTTCATCCTGCGCCCGGTGGCGACAACGCTGCTGATGCTGGCGATCGTCATCGCCGGCGCGATCGCGTATCGCCTGCTGCCGGTCGCGGCGCTGCCGCAGGTGGACTACCCAACCATCCAGGTCTACACCTTCTATCCGGGCGCGAGTCCGGAGGTGATGACCTCGTCGGTCACGGCGCCGCTGGAGCGCCAGCTCGGCCAGATCCCCGGGGTCAAGCAGATGACCTCCAGCAGTTCCGGCGGTGCCTCGATCATCACGCTGCAGTTCGACCTGGTGGTGGCGCTGGACGTGGCCGAACAGGGCGTGCAGGCGGCGATCAACGCGGCGTCGAACCTGATGCCGTCGGACCTGCCTACGCCGCCGGTGTACAGCAAGGTCAATCCGGCCGACGCCCCGATCGTGACCCTTGCGCTGACCTCCAAGACCCTGCCGTTGCCGCAGGTGCAGAATCTCGCGGACACGCGCTTCGCGCAGAAGCTGTCGCAACTGCCCGGTGTCGGCCTGGTTACGCTGTCGGGAGGCCAGCGGCCGGCGGTTCGCATCCAGGCCAATCCGCAGGCGCTGGCGGCCAATGGCCTGGGGATGGAGGGCCTGAGGTCGGCGATCGTCGCCGCCAACGTCAAGAAGGCCAAGGGCAATTTCGACGGGCCCAGTCGCGCCTACAGCATCGACGCGAACGACCAGCTCCGTTCGCCGGAGGAGTACCGCGCGATCGTGGTCGCCTACCGCGACGGCGCGCCGGTCTACCTATCCGATGTTGCCGAGGTCAAGGAAGACGCTGAGAACCTCCGGCTGGCAGCCTGGATGAACGACACGCCGGCGATCATCCTCAACGTCCAACGTCAGCCGGGCGCCAACGTCATTGACGTCGTCGACCGGGTCAAGAAGCAGTTGCCGCAGTTGCAGGCCTCGCTGCCCGCGGCGGTCGACGTGGCGGTGCTGTCGGATCGGACCGTCACCATCCGCAGTTCGGTCCGGGACGTTCAGTTCGAACTGGGACTTGCGATCGGGCTCGTGGTGATGGTCATCTTCCTGTTCCTGCGGACCCTGCCGGCCACCATCATCCCGAGCGTCGCGGTGCCGCTGTCCCTGGTCGGGACCTTCGGCGTGATGTACCTGGCAGGATTCTCGGTCAACAACCTGACCTTGATGGCTCTGGTCGTCGCCACCGGATTCGTCGTGGACGATGCCATCGTCGTGATCGAGAACATCTCGCGCTACATCGAGGCGGGCGTTGCGCCCATGAAGGCGGCGCTGGACGGATCGCGCCAGATCGCTTTCACCATCATTTCGCTGACTTTCTCGCTGATCGCGGTACTGATTCCGCTGCTGTTCATGGGCGACGTCGTCGGCCGCCTGTTCCGCGAGTTCGCGATCACGCTCGCGGTCGCGATCCTGATCTCGGCGGTGGTCTCGCTGACGCTGACGCCGATGATGTGCGTCAAGCTGCTGCGGCACCGGCCGTTGGCCGAGCGCGGCCGCTTCGATCGCGCGGTTGGCGCCGGCTTCGACCGGATCATCGCAGCATACGCCCGCATGCTGCGCTGGGTGCTGAATCACCAGCCCTTGACGCTGGTGGTGTTCGTGCTGACGCTGGTACTGACAGTGGCGCTTTACTTCGTGATGCCCAAGGGCTTCTTCCCGGTGCAGGACACCGGCATGATCCAGGGAATCGCGGAGGCGCCCCAGAGCGTGTCGTTTTCGGCGATGGCTGAGCGCCAGCAAGCGCTGGCGCGGGTGGTGCTGAAGGATCCGGCGGTGCAGAGCCTGTCGTCCTACATCGGCGTGGA
>JBBRJB010000126.1:0-6963 GCA_038220085.1 Burkholderiales bacterium | reverse complement strand
GACCATCCGTTCCAGGACGACGTCACTCCCTTCGTCGGCTGCCTCTGGTTCTGCCTGAGGCGCGATGTCTGCGAGTACCTGGTCCGGCAGGAACAGACGTGTCCCCTGGTGCCCTATCTGCTGGGGCTGCACCTCTGCGACGAGATCCTCTTTCCGACCCTGCTCGGCAATTCCGGATTCATCATCGCACCCTCCAGCCACCACGTGGGCGATTTCGTCGGCTCGCATCCGCGGCCGTTCGTGGGAAGCGATCTGCCGGCACTCGCTCAGAGCGACCGCTTCTTTGCGAGAAAGTTCAACCCGGATCCTGTGGATGCGGCGGATGCTGCGCGCCGGGGCGTCCTGGCACGGCTCCAGGCGGCGCCCCGCCCCGCGCCTCGCAAGCGACCCGCCGAAGAGGCCGTATTCGCGCAATGAACGCAGTCCGGCGATGATGGACTCGAGACAACGGAGCAAAGTCCCGTGATCACGCTGATGTTCTCGTCGCACAACGGCGCCCAGACGCTACCGGCAATGCTCGCGCGGCTGGCGTCGATCCGCCATCCCCGGGGACTGCAGATCGTAGCGATCGACAACGGCAGCGGCGACGGAACCGGCGAGCTGCTGCGCGGCTGGACCGACCGCCTGCCGATGCAGGTGCTGAGCCGGCGTGCCGCCACCAGTGGGCGGCCGGCCGCCAGCAAGAACGACGCGCTGAATTTCGCCCTCGACCGGCTGGGCCCGACGCTGGCTTCGACGGAGCTGGTGGTCGTCAGCGATGACGACGTGATTCCGTGTCGCGATTGGCTGACCGAACTGCTGCGCGCGGCAGAGGACAATCCGCAGGCCGACGTATTCGGCGGCAGCATCGTACCGCACTGGCTGGCTACCCCACCCGCCTGGCTCGGCTCGCTGCAGGACTGCTTTCCGATCCTGTTCGCGGCCACGTCCGCATCCGATGGGCCGTGCTCGCCGCACGATGTCTACGGCCCGAACATGGCCGTGCGCGGTCGGCTCTTTGCGCAAGGCCTGCGCTTCGATCCCAGGATCGGTCCGGATGGCACCACGCGCTTCGGCATGGGCAGCGAAAGCGAATTGCTGCGGCGGCTGGACCGAAACGGCCATCGATTCGTGTTCCGGGAGGCGGCACTGGTTCATCACCAGGTCAAGCCGGGTTTGCTGGAGGCAAGCGGGATCCTGCAGCGCGGCTGGCGCTACGGCTTCGGCCGGGCAATGATGGACGGGCAGCGAATGACCCGTAGGGAGATTCTTGCGGCCGCGCTCAGGGACCGCCTGCTGCGCGACGCCAAGGCCACTGCCACGCGCCTGCCCTGCTTTGCAGACCGGCGCCTGCGGACGCTGTTCTGGCTCGAAGTGTCACGCGGCTACCTGGACGGTGCCCTGCGGATGCCATTGATGCAACCGCGCTAATCTAAGCCCGGCAGCCCACTCAGGGCGTCCAGCGCGCCCGTGTCATCAGGCGGTCGTGACGCCGCTGCCGAACCAGGATCTCGTCGTCGATGCGCACCGGCGAACCGTCGGCCGTGGTGTCGATCTGCACGAAAGAGTTCAGCAGGCGCACGTGAAACAATGCATCGGTCCTGAGCCGGACCGGAAACGGATGCCGCTCGATCCGGTCGATCATCGGGTTGCTGTTGATCTCGTACACCTGGGGCCGCCCGTCGATGAGTGCAAAGTCCGCGCGGCCGTACTCAATACCGGCCGCCTCGAAGGCCGGACGCAATGCTTCCCCGAAACGGTTGCTCGCGACAATGTCGTATTCGTCGTCGTACAGGGACTGGTCGGCAATGCCGATTTCACCGTACTTGGCAGCCCAGTGGCTTTCATGCACGCAGAGGGTGCAGTCCATCCGCTCGCCGACCCGGAAAGCAGCGAGTTTGCGGAACAGGCCCTCTCGCACCGGCTGCGCGCAGTACTCAACCAGCATCAGTTCACGCATCGGCACGCCGTTCGAAAGCGCCGCGTCGACGGCGACAGCCACCGCCGAGTCGTCGTGCAGAAGCTCCGACAGTGTTCCGCGATGTGCCGACTGGGTCCTCAGGAAGGCCGGATAGCGCCACGGCCGGGCCGAGTCGTCCGCCTGCCAGGCACCGAAAGAATTGATGCCGCGGTGCTGCAGTTCACGCAGCAGGGACAAGCGCTGGCGGGCCCGCGCAGGATCGTTGAGCACGCGCACGCCCGCCGCCGCCAGGCAGCGGTACAGCCGCGAGGCGAGTTCGAGCTCCCAGAAACCGAGCCGATCCAGGTCCCCGAAGACATAGGTTCCGAGGGGCAGCGACCGCGCCCGGAACGCGCGGTTGTAGCTCATGGATCGCAGCTCGAAGCGGCCGGTGTTCTTCAACGGCTCGTGGGTGTAACTGTGCGCCGGCGTGGTCAGCAGCGTGATCATCGAAAGCTCTCAATTGGGTTCGCCGAGGGCGGCGGCAAGCGAGCGATCGCTGCGACCGGCCATGGCCTTCGCCAGCTCCCGGAGCCGCCGGACAGTGCGCGGCGACACCAGTGTCAGGACCAAGACATAGAGTACAGCGCCGCAGACAGTGCCGGCCGCCACCAGGGTGCCGGGCGGCAGATCGCCAAACCCGTTCGTCAGCAACAGCCACAGCATCGCCGCCATCGCCCCCGCGGCCCACAATGCCGGCGCGCCCGCGGCCAACTGCCGCCGAACCGCGATCCCGGTAGTTCTCTCGATGAACGAGCAGCCGATCGGCCAGGTGGCAAACGTGCGCAGCACGAGCGCCAGCATCACGCCGGTCAGCCCCCAGGGCGCGAGCGCCGGGATCAGCCCGAGCGTCAGCAGGACACCGGCGCCAAGCAGCACGAGCGGCAGGTCCGGCCGGCCGAGGGCGCGCAGGATAGAGATGTTGAAGACGCCGGTCGCGGTGCGGACCCCGCAAAGCAGCAACAACTGCAGCGCCGGCACCGCATCGTCCCACAGCGGACCGAACACCAGGGGAACGCAGACCGGCGCCAGCACGATCAGCCCGAGGAAGGCCGGCAGGGCCACCAGCGCCGAGGTTTCGTACAGGCCGAGCACAAGCCGCTGCAGCACGGGCCGGTCGTTCTGCGCCCGCGCAGTCGCCGCCAGGGCGATGCCGGAGAGCGGACCGGTCACGATCCGCGTCAGTTCGTCGAAGACCCGCCTGGCGAGCAGATACTGCCCCAATGCCTGCGGTCCGAGCAGCGCGGCGATCAGCACCCGCGGCAGCATGTTGTCGGCTTGTCCAAGCGCATAGGTGGCCAGCACGTTGGCATTGAACCGTGCCAGCTCTCGCAGGTGGCTGCAACGTCCCTGAAGCCCGGGACGCCAGGTGCAGAAATTCCAGGCTCCCGCAACCCAGATCAGTACCCGCACCGCCTCCATCGCGACCAGCGACCACAGTCCGGCGCCGCCGAGAGCCAGGCCGATGCCGGCGAGGTTCGACGCGAATGTGGCCACGGTGCCCGTCTGCGCCAGCACCCTGAACTTCAGATCCCGCTGCAGCAATGCCGAGGGTATCGACACCAGCGCCGACAGGGGCAGCATCAGCGACAGGACACGAAGCGGAGCAGCGGCCGCAGGCGCACCGGCCAGGGTGCACAACCACGGCGCCGCCAGGAAGGTGGCCGCGCCAAGCAGCAGCGCCAGGACCATCTCGCTGTAGAAGGTCACGTCGATGTGGCCGTCGTGAAGGTCCGGCCGCTGGATGATGCATTCGCTCAAGGCACCTGCACAGAGCATCCGGCAGAGGCCGATAATCACCAGTGCAGTGCCGACGATGCCGTAACCTTCAGGCCCCACCCAGCGCGCAACGATTGCCACGCCGGCGAGGTTTGCAGCGATCTGCAGCCAGGTGCCGGCGGCGGTCCAGATCGCTCCCTTGAAGGCGCCGACGACAACCGACACGATGACCCGGCCCGCCGTCAGGCCGTGGCCATGTAGCGCCGGGCGCCGTCCATCAGCTCCCGGCCAAGACGGGTCAGCTGACCGTGCCTGGCGACCACCGAGTCGCCCGCTTCGAAGTTGCGGCGATCCGCTTCAAGCGCGGTGGCGATGGCGGGGCGGTGGGCTCCGGCGGCACCCGACTCCAGCAGCCGGCTCATCGCCCAGTGCATGCGGGCGGAGACGAAGGTGGCGTGGTAAATTCCGTCCATCGGACGCAGGTCGGTACGCAGCGGCGATGCGTAGCGTTCATCGTCGTCGTTTTCCACCAGCATCTCGTCGTGGCACAGGCCGAACAGCAGGCTGTGCGCGGACTCGTGGGCGATCACCTCGAGCATCGCCACGTCGTCCGGATGAAAATCCGCATTCAGGAACAGCGCACCCCATAGCTGGAAATGCGAACCACCGTCGATCTGCATGTTCTTGCTGCGGTCGCTGGCAATCGGCACGACGACGTGCACAATGGCATCGACCTCGCCGGCAAGTTCCGGCACTGCGCGTCGCATCAGGGCCATCCCACGGTCGAAGCGAGCGCCGAAGCCTGACGCGACCTCGGCGGACACCGGCTGCATCCCCAGCGTATCGCTATCGCCGACCAACATCCGATTATAGCGGGCGCTGCGGGCGCAGGTATCGACCGGCTGTAATGGCGCCAGCATCCGATCGGCCGCCAGGCCGAACTCGGCCGACGTCAGATCATTGAAGATTCGCAGCGCCGCGGCATCGTCGCCATCGATCAGTACCGAAACCAGTTCGTAGTAAGAGGCGAACGTCTCCGGCGTACAGCGGGCGCCCTCATCCAGTGAAGCGATCACCTCCGCCATGGATTCGCGGTCGAATGGCAGGCGACCGTCGCAGGCCGCGGTGACATGCCGCAGGCTGGCGGCAAGATCGTTGTACATGCGGCGATCGACTGCGCGCGCGCGCGCTGCATCCGGCGCGAAACCGAGGTGGACGGTCATGGAGAATCCATCAGGGGATTGGAATCGCCCGAGGGGGCGTAATCGCGAGCCGCGTCCGCGGCCCGCTGTGGTACGTCAGCGCGAACTGAAGTCAAGCCACGAAGGTGCGGCCGTTGCCGCCTTTGCCGCCGACCTTTTCGCCGCCTTTGTTGCCGAGCTTGCCTTCGCCCTTGGTGCCGAGTTTGCCGGACATCCTGGCGCCGGCGGCGGCAGCGCGATAGCCGAGCAGTTTGGACAGATCGAGTTGGACTTTCATCATCACTCCTAGTGGACACTCACCCCTTGTGAGTCCCAGCATAGGACCACGGCGGCCATCCGTTGACGATGCACGATTTCACAGTCCGGGCAGAAACAGCGGTCTGTCCTGCCCGGGCGCTCGTCGCTCAGTCGCCGGCGGGGGACTTGCCTTTCCAGGCGCTGCGGTCGAGGTCCAGGTCTGAAAACTTGTCCGGGTCCAGGACCGGGCGAGTATCGTACGCGCCGTCGGAACCGCCGGCGATTCGCCCGGCCGATCGCCCGGCCGATCGCGCGTCGATCCCACGGGATTTCCCCGCACCGCAACCGGTTACGAACCAGCAATCCGGGATTTCCCGAACCCGGTTTCGAGTCGCTGCCGTCAGGGCGCTACCGATCGCAGCGACCCTGGCCATTCGCGGGCCGATTGCGGGACTCCCTGCGCATTTTGCGATTAAGCTTATGCATTGAAATT
The DNA here is from genome assembly GCA_038220085.1 of Burkholderiales bacterium. GTDB lineage: Bacteria > Pseudomonadota > Gammaproteobacteria > Burkholderiales > Burkholderiaceae_E > Lautropia. The sequence goes on along the minus strand of JBBRJB010000126.1, from coordinate 1,373 downwards.
GACGGCGGTGACGAGCCCGCTCCGATGGATCAGAACCCCAATCAGGAGACAGACATGCAGATCGAGAAAAGGAATCCCACCGCAGTGCGGCGCATCCGAATCGCCGTTGCGGTCGCGACCGCCTGTGTCGCAGCCTTCAGCAGCGCATCCGCGGTCGCCGCCGACGTCACGCTGAAGGCGTCGCACCAGTTTCCCGGCGGCAAGGGCGACGTGCGCGACGAGATGGTGCAGATGATTGCCAAGGAAGTGGACGCAGCCAAAGTGGGGCTGCAGATCAAAGTCTTCCCGGGCTCCAGCCTGGTCAAGGCGCAGGAGCAGTGGAAAGCGATGCTTTCCGGTCAGATCGACATGTCGGCGTTCCCCCTGGACTATGCATCCGGCTTCCACCCGCAGTTCGGCGCCACGCTGATGCCCGGCCTGGTGAAGAGCCACGAGCACGCCAAGCGGATCAACGGTTCACCGTTCATGCAGGATATCCGCGGCATCATCGAGAAGGGTGGCGTGCACGTGCTGGCGGACGCCTGGCTGGCCGGCGCCTTCGGGTCCAAGGACAAGTGCATTCGCAAGCCCGAGGACGTTGCGGGCCTGAAGTTCCGATCGGCCGGCGCGACATTCGCGCAGATGTGGGCCGGCGCCGGCGCGTCGATCGTATCCATCCCTTCCAGCGAGGTCTACAACGCGCTGCAACAGGGAGTGGCGACGGGAACCGACACCTCGTCGGGCAGCTTCGTCTCGTTTCGCTTGTACGAGCAACTCGGCTGCCTGACAGCGCCCGGCGAAAACGGCTTGTGGTTCATGTACGAACCGGTGCTGATCTCCAAGAGGACCTGGGACAAACTGAACGATCCGCAGAAGAAGGCACTGACCGAAGCGTCAAAGAAGGCTGAGGCGTATTTCGAAGCCGAATCGAAGAAGCTAGACGACGAGATGGTCAATGAGTTCAAGAAGAACAAAGTGGAGGTCGTCACGTTGACCGACGCCGAATACGACACCTGGCGCGCCGTGGCGCAGAAGACCTCTTACAAGGTCTTCGCCGAGAAGGTGCCCGGAGGCAAGGAGCTCATCGAGAAAGCCCTGAATGTCAAGTGAGGCCGGCGCGCTGCCCGCCTGGGTCGTGACGATCCGGGCGGTTTCACGCGCTCTTGGTGTCTTCGCGGCGGGGTTGATCCTGATGTCGATCGGGATCATCTGCCATATGGTCTTCGTGCGAGCAGTGCTCGGTCAATCGTCCGTATGGCAGACCGAGTTCGTCACCTTTGCAATCATCGCGTCCACCTTTCTCGGTGCGCCCTACATCCTGATCACCAAGGGCCATGTCGCAGTCGACATCGTGCCGCTGATGGTCGGTCAGTCGGCGCGCCGGGCACTGCATC
>JBBRJB010000125.1:0-6965 GCA_038220085.1 Burkholderiales bacterium | reverse complement strand
ATGGACGGCATCGAGTTCCTCCAAACCCTGAACACCTGGGAATTCCGCGGCAACGTCATCCTGCTGAGCGGTGAAGGCGCCCGCATCATGCACACGGTTCAGAAGTTGCTGGACGGCTCACGGCTCCTGATCCTGGGCTCGTTGGAGAAGCCGCCAAACCGAGCGGCCCTGAGTTCGTTGCTGGACTCGTGGAAACCGATCACTGCGGCGTCCGTTGCGCGCGCGTCGCCCTCCTTCAAAGAAGCCGACCTGCTTGTGGCTCATCAAGAGCGGCAGTGGGTGCTGCACTATCAGCCCAAGGTCGATCTGGGCACCGGGAGGCTGACCGGCATGGAGGCGCTGATCCGCTGGGAGCACCCGCAACTCGGGCTCGTGCCCCCCGACACGTTCATCGGCTTGGTCGAGGAGCACGGGTTGATCGACAGGCTGACCGGGTGGGTCCTGGGCGAGGCGATGCGCCAACTTGGGCGCTGGCAAGCTCAGGGCCTGAGGCTCCAGATGGCCGTCAACGTTTCGATGGAGAACCTGCGTGCGCCGGATTTCTCGACCCAGGTCGCCGAGGTGGCCCGAAGCGCCTGGGCGGCGCCGCAGGACGTGATCCTGGAAGTCACCGAGAGTCGCTTGATGTCGCCATTGCCATCGCCGCTGGAGAATCTGGTGCGGCTGCGGATGCAGCGGTTCGGCCTGTCGATCGATGATTTCGGCACCGGGCATTCATCCTTGGCACAGCTGTGCGACGTGCCTTTCACTGAGCTCAAGGTAGACCGCAGCTTCGTGAGCGGCGCTCGCCACAACCAGATCATTCGTCCGATCCTGGAGGGCAGCATCGGAATCGCCAAGCGGCTGGGCATGAAGTCGGTGGCCGAGGGCGTGGAAACAGAAGACGACTGGCACCTGCTTCGCGAGATCGGCTGCGATCTAGCACAGGGCTGGTTCATCGGCCGGCCGATGCCTGCCGACGAGGTGCCGGAGTGGCTTGCGCTCTGGCAGGTACGGCACGTGCGCCTGGTCGGGCCATGAAAGCGCGCTCGGCCGAAGCGCGGGTGATGGTCGCCACCGACAACGTGGATGACGCCAACCAGATCCTGCGCCAGATCAAGAGCGAGTTCGAGGACGCTCGCGCCTCGACGAACTCCGATCTCGTCGTGGAGGATTTCGAGGCGTTCAAACCCGACGTCCTGGTTCTCGCATTCGACACGCTGGCGAAGGCGCAGGGCTATTACCTCGGCCTGCTGCGCCACGGACAGTTGGTGCACCAGCAGCCGCATCGCACTCTCGTTCTATGCAGTAAGGACGAAGTGAGGGCAGCGTTCGATCTGTGCAAAAAAGAGCACTTCGACGACTACGTGCTGTACTGGCCGCACACCCACGACGGGCCACGCCTGAGGATGAGTATCTGGGTCGCGTGCCGGGAGATGATCGCGCTTCGGTCTGCTGCGCCAAGCACCGGCGAACTGCTGGCCCACGCACAACAGCTCGCCGATCTCCAACAGGGACTTTCTCGCCAGCGCGATGATGGCGAGCAGCGCATTGCCGCTGCCAGCAAGTCGCTGTCGCAAGCCGAGCAGGAAATCGCCGGCGCCATCGACCAGTTCTCGCGCCGCTTGGCCGGCCCAGGATCGGCCGGCTGGGTCGAGGTGAAAGACGCTGCGGCGCTGGCCAGCGGGCTTGAGTTGCTCAAGCAGCAGCAGATCGAGCGGACGCGCCAGGTTGGCGCCAGCGGCGTGACTTCCATGAAGGCGTGGGCCCAAGGCTTCCAGGACGACATCGAGCCTGCGCTTGCGGGAGCCCGTGTGTTCTCGGACAAAGTGCGTGACATCCGCCCCATCGTGATGGTCGTGGACGACGACGGGCTGATGCAGCAGTTGATCAGGCGCGCATTGGGGTCGGACACCTACGACATGCTGTTCGCAAACGACGGCGCCGCCGCAATGAGCCTTCTGCGCCGCTCGCGTCCGGATGTCATCCTGATGGACGTTCGCCTGCCGGGGCAGGACGGTGTGTCGCTGACGCAGCAACTCAAGGCCACCCCTCAGCTGGCGTCGATCCCCGTCATCATGTTGACTGGGGACGCGCGCCGCGAAACCTTGGTCAGCAGCCTTGAGGCAGGTGCCGCCGGCTTCATCGTCAAGCCTTTCACGCGGGAGGCCTTGATCGCGAAGCTGAACAAGGCACTTTTACTGCAAGGCTAGAGCCTGATTCAGATATGGCGCTGCGGTTCCGTCCGGGATATGCTCCCACCTTTCCGACGAGTACGTGCCCCGGCTGATTGGCGGGCCGGCGTATCAAGACCAGACCGGATGCCCACACTTGATGATCTGAAGGCACAACAGGCACGTGGCTTCGCACTCGTATTCCGCGCGCAGGAAATCGACTTGGACCAGGCGCGCCCATGATCCGTTACCTGGCGATGCGCCTTGCTTCCATGCTGGTCATGGTGGTGCTGGCGACCGTCGTCATCTTTCTCATCGCGAGCCAGGTCCCGGCCGACCCGGTGCTCGCCCAGCTCGGCGACCTGCAGGCGTCCGATCCGGAAATGGTGGCCTCCTACCGCGCCAAGTGGGGCCTGGATTTGCCGCTCTGGCATCAGTACGCCCTCTTCCTCAAGGGCCTGGTGCAGGGTGACCTGGGCATCTCGATAGCGACCCACCGGCCGGTGCTGGACGACATCGTGCAATATGCGCCGGCGACCATCGAGCTCGCGACCGTCTCTTTCCTGCTGGCGCTCGTTGTTTCCCTGCCCCTGGGAATCCTGGCCGCGGTGCGGCGCGACAGCTGGGTGGATCACCTGGCGCGATTCATCTCATTGATCGGCGTGTCGGCGCCGACCTTCTGGCTCGCCTTCATCATGCTGGCGGTGTTCTACGGCGGCCTGCAGGTCGCCCCGGGTCCCGGACGACTCGACGTCATCGCCCTGCCCCCGCCGGCCTGGTCGGGGCTCTACCTGATCGACAGCGCGATCACCGGTCAGTGGGACACCTTCCGTGATGCCGCCGCGCACCTGGTGCTGCCGAGCATCGTGCTGGCGGCGTCGATCGTCGGCATGCTCACCCGCACAGTGCGCGCCAGCATGCTCGAGGCGCTGGCCCAGGACTACGTCCGGGTCGCCCGGGCCAAGGGCATGCGCGAATCGGCGATCGTGATCCGGCACGCGTTGCCCAATGCCCTGGTGCCGGTGGTCACGCTCGGCGGCATTGCCTATGCCCTGCTGCTGACGGGCGCGGTGATGACGGAAACCGTGTTCAGCTGGCCCGGGCTCGGGCGCTACACCTTCCGCAGCGCCGTCGCCCTTGATTTTCCCGGCATCCTCGGCATCACGGTGGTGGTCGCCGCGGTCTACCTGCTGGTCAACCTCGCGGTCGATCTGTCCTATGCGCTACTCGACCCGCGGGTGACCCGCGGATGAGCGCGAACGCCGCAGCGCCGGCAACGCCGACCCTGCCGGCGCCTGCCGATCGCAGCGTCCTGAAGCGCAGGCGCTGGCTGCGCCGCTACGGGCTCGCGACCAGCGGCGCGGTCATCGTCACGCTCTGGGTGCTGATCGCGATCCTGTCTCCGTGGCTGACCCCTTATCCGGTGGAACAGGTCGACCTGGCCAACCGCCTGCTGCCCCCGTCGGCGGCGCACTGGCTCGGTACCGACACCCTCGGCCGTGACGTCTTCTCCCGCCTCCTGGTGGGCGCCCGGGTCTCGCTGATGGCGGGCGTCGTGGTGGTGGCGATCGGCGGCCTGATCGGTACGCTGGTCGGCGCCGCGGCAGCCTATGCCGGCGGACGCATCGAAGAGTGGATGATGCGGGCAACCGACCTGGTGATGTGCTTTCCCCCGGTCATCCTCGCGATGGCGATTGCCGCAGCCCTGGGGATCGGCGTCACCAACACCATCCTAGCGATGCTGGTCGTCTGGTGGCCGAAATTCGCCCGCCTGGCGCGCAGCCTGGTGCTGGTGCAGCGAAACCAGGAGTACGTCGAAGCCGCCCATGTGCTCGGCTACGGTCCTTCGCGCATCCTGCTGCGGCACATCGTACCCAACGCCATGGGCCCGCTGATCGTGCTCCTGACGATGGATGTCGGCACCGCCATCCTGACCTTCGCCGGCCTGAATTTTCTCGGCCTCGGCGTGGTGCCGCCCACGCCCGAGTGGGGGCAGATGGTGTCCGAAGGCCGCGAACTGGTGGAGCAGTGGTGGGTTGCCGCCTTTCCGGGCTTCGCGATCCTCAGCGTGGTGATCGGCTTCAACTTCCTGGGCGACGGCATCCGTGACTGGCTCGATCCCAAGTCGCGCCAGCGCTGAGTGAATCTCGCAACGCGTGATCGGAACGGGATAGACTAGCCGAACCATCGGCGGCGGATCCGACTGCCCGATGGGGTCGAAGCGCGCACCGCCGGGTCGCCGACAAAAAACATCGGTCGAGGAGACTCCGTTCATGACCAAAGAGAAAATCCTGCTGCCGCGACGCCGCCTGCTGGCCGGTTCGGCCGCAACGGCGCTGAGCGCCGGCTTCGCGGGCGGCGCCCGCGCCCAGGCTCGCAAGGACGTCCTGGTGCTGGGTGTCGACATCAGCGACGGCCGCAACTACGACCCCGGACGGATGTCGGACTACTCGCCGCCGCTGACCAACGGCAATGTCTACGACACCCTGGTCACGCTGGTGCCGGGCAACTACAGCGACCTCAAACCGATGCTCGCCACCTCCTGGGAGCGCTCCCAGGGCGGCAAGGCCTGGCGGTTCAAACTGCGCGACGGGGTCAAGTTCTGGGACGGCAGCCCGTTCACGGCAGAGGATGTGAAGTTCACTTTCGATCGGCTGGTCAACCTGAAGGACCAGCCAAGCGCCTACGCCGCCAACATCGGCGGGGTCGAGGTGGTGGACCCACTGACGGTCGACGTCGTCATGAAGAACCCGGACGAGCCGCTGCTGCTGAACCTGGTCGCCCCCGCTTTCGCCATCTACTCGAAGAAGATGGTTTCGGCCAACGGGGGCGTCTCCGACGAGTCCTCCAAGAGTGCCGACAAGGCAACCACCTGGCTCAACCAGAACTCGGCCGGCACCGCCGCCTACCGCATGGCGTCGTGGGAGCGCAATACGGCGGTCACGCTGGTGCGCAATCCGCACTGGTGGGGAGGCAAGGCTCCCTTCGAGCGCGTGATCATCCGCCACATCGCCGATGGCGCGGCGCAGCTCCTGGCGCTCAAGCGCGGCGACGTCGATGTCGCGTTCAACCTGACCGCGGAGCAGCTGGATTCGGCCATTGCCGACAGCAACCTGCGCATCGAAAAGACGACCAGCCTGGACCACCTCTACATGACGCTGACCAGCAGCGCCGAACTCAATCCCGCGCTGGCCAAACGGGAGGCACGGCTGGCGGTTGCCTATGCGATCGACTACGACGGCATCATCAAGGGGCTGGTGGGGGGCGCAGCGGTGCGCCCCGCGTCGTTCCTGCCGATCGGCGTTGCCGGGTCGACTGCGGAACTGACCGCCCAGATCGGCTATCGGCAGGACCTCGACAAGGCACGTGCCCTCCTGAAGGAAGCCGGATTGCCGGACGGTTTCGAGTTCGACATGTCGATCGCCAACGCCGCGGTGGCCGGCACCAATTACCAGCTGCTGGCGCAGAAGGTCCAGTCGGACCTGGCGCGGGTGGGCATCAGGATGACCCTCAAGCCGCTTGATCCGGTCAACCTGCGCACCCAGTACAACGGCGGAAAGACGCAGTCGGTCATCACCTTCTGGAACACGCCATCGCCGGAGCCCACCTTGTGGAGCGGCGCGACGGTGAACCGCGTGGCCAAGCGGGTGCACTGGTCCGTGCCAGAGGCGATGGCCGACCTGGTCAAGCGCGCCGCGGTCGAGCAGGATGAGGCCAAGCAGGTCGGACTTTACCGGCAGTATCAGCAGGGCCTGCAGGACAATGCCAACTACATCGTGCTGCTGCAGCCGGTCTACCGGCTGGCGGTGCGCAATACGGTGAAGAACTTCCTGCCCACCGGCGCCGGCTGGTATGTCGAGCTGGAACAGGTGCAGCCGGCCTGATCTTGTCCCCGCTGCTCGAGGTGCGCGACCTGCGCACCTGCTTCGATACCGATGCCGGCGTCATCCAGGCGGTGGATGGCGTGAGCTTCACCATGATGCCGGGCGAGACGCTGGGCATCGTCGGTGAATCGGGCTCCGGCAAGAGCGTCACCGCGCGCTCGATCATGCGCCTGCTGGACGAGGGCGCGCGCATCGCGAGCGGTGAAGTCGTCTTTCGCGGCGGTGACGTGCTGGCTCTCGATCGCGAGGGCCTGCGGTCGCTGCGCGGCGGCGATGTCGCCATGGTGTTCCAGGACCCGATGACCTCGCTGAATCCGGTGCGCCGGATCGCGGGGCAGATGATCGAAGGCATGACGATCCATGGCCGTGCCAGCAGCAGCGAGGCGCGGGCACGAGCGGTAGACCTTCTTCGGCGGATGGGGGTGAGCACGCCGGAACGGTCGATCGACGCCTATCCGCACGAGTTCTCCGGCGGCATGCGCCAGCGGGTCATGGTGGCAATGGGTTTCGCCAACCGCCCCGGCCTGCTGATCGCCGACGAACCCACGACCGCGCTCGACGTGACGATCCAGGCCCAGATCCTCGACCTGCTGCGTGAATTGAGTGCCGAGTCCGGTACCGCGGTACTGCTGATCAGCCACGACCTCGGCGTGATCGCCAACGTGTGCGAACGGGTCATCGTCATGTACAGCGGCGAAGTCGTCGAAGAAGGCCCGACCGAGGCACTGCTCTCCGACCCGCGCCACCCCTACACCTGGGCGCTGCTCAATGCCGTGCCCAGGCTCGATCAGCAGCTTGGTGCGGATCGCCGCCTGGTGGCGATCGACGGCATGCCCCCGGATCCCCTCGACCTGCCGCGCGGCTGCCGCTTCGCGGCGCGATGCCCGTTTCGCATCGACCGCTGCGAGCATGAAAGGCCGCCGCTGGC
>JBBRJB010000124.1:0-6966 GCA_038220085.1 Burkholderiales bacterium | reverse complement strand
CACCAGGCCGACCGGCTGCAGGTCCTTCAGCGGATCGAAGGACAGCTTGATGAGGTGCGGGGCGATCGCCTGCCCGGTATTGGGTGCCAGCAGCAGCGTCTGACCGTCGGGCTGCGCCTTTGCGGTCAGGTCGGCGGCTATGGTGTTTGATGCGCCCGGGCGGTTCTCGACCACGAAGCTCTGCTTGAGACTTTCGCCGAACCGCTCCGCAAGCATGCGAGCGATGATATCCGTGCCACCGCCGGCGGAGGCGCCGACCATGATCTTCACCGGCTTGCTCGGCCAGGTTTCGGCCCCCGCGGTTGCCGTCGCCAGCGTGAGAGCCGCGAACGCAGCAGTGGCCGTCAGGCGGGACAGCCACCGGACAGCGGCCGGCCGGCGGGTATTGGATAAGGCCATCGAAGTCTCCTGAGTCGTCGTCGACCGCGGGCACCCGCGGTATCTTCGGGCAGCGCCCGGGCACCCGGATATTGCCACACTGCCCGTCGGGGGCGCCACTACGGGCGCTTGCCTCGTCTGCTTCAAGCGCGCGCCAGGGCCTGCTCGATGTCCCAGAGGATGTCGTCGATCGACTCCAGGCCCACCGAAAGCCGGACCAGGTCCGGGGTGACGCCGGCGGCCAGCTGCTGAGCCGCATCGAGCTGGCGGTGCGTGGTCGAAGCCGGATGGATGATCAGGGTGCGCGCGTCGCCGACGTTAGCCAGGTGGCTCATGAAGCTGGCGGCGTCGATGAAGCGCTCGCCCGCGGCTTGCGCGTCGCCGTCCGCGCCGGGCTTGACGCCAAACGTCAGGATGCCTCCCGCGCCTTTCGGCATGTAGCGGCGGCACAGGTCATGGTAGCGGCTCCGGTTGGGGCCCTCCGCCAGGCCCGGGTAATTGACCCAGGCCACCCGCGGATGCGACGAGAGGTACCCGGCCACCTGCAGGGCATTGACCACATGGCGCTCCATCCGCACTGGCAGCGTCTCGATGCCCTGCAACAGCATCCACGCGGACATGGGGGCCAGCGTCGGACCCAGCGTCCTCGCCGTTTCCATGCGGGCTTTCATCGTGAACCCGAAGTCGCCGAAGGTTTCGTAAAAACGCACGCCGTGATAGCCCACCGACGGCTCGACCATCTCGGGAAACTTGCCGTTGTCCCACGGGAATTTTCCCGACTCGATCACCACCCCACCCATGGTCGTGCCGTGTCCGCCCAGGTACTTGGTGACGGAGTGCACGACGATGTCGGCTCCGTGACGGATCGGCTGGCACAAGTAGGGGGACGCCAGGGTGTTGTCGACCACCAGCGGCACCCCGTGGTCGTGGGCGATGGCGGCGACCGCCTCGAGGTCGACGACGTTCAGGCGCGGGTTGGCCAGGGACTCGACGAAAACCGCTTTGCTGTTCGGCCGCAACGCGGCCCTGAAGTTGTCCGGATCGTCGGGCTCCACGAAACTGCAGTCGATCCCCATGCGCTTGAAGGTGACCGCGAACTGGGAATAGGTGCCACCGTAGAGCGTGTTGGCCGACACGAAGTGGTCGCCCGCCTTAAGCAGCGTCAGCATGGCCACCATTTCGGCGGCCATGCCGCTGGCGGTGGCCAGCGCGGCCCGCCCGCCCTCGATTGCGGCCAGCCGCTCCTCCAGTATCGCTACCGTCGGGTTCGAAAGGCGCGAATAGACATTGCCGAAGGTCTGAAGGTTGAACAGGCTGGCGGCGTGCTCGGCGGAATCGAAGACATACGACGTGGTCTGGTGGATCGGCGCCGCCCGGGAACCGGTCACCGGATCGGGGATCTGGCCGGCATGCAGGCACAAGGTCTCTATGCCGAATTCGCGATCTGCCATTTCCGCTCCTCCATTTCCGCTCCCTTGACGCCGCCGTCGAAACACCGATTGTCGCCGATCTGCCGCGCCCGTCGGCCGCCGGCTGCCGGTCAACCCGCCGGCCGGCCGGGCAGCCTCAACTTTCCGGCGCTTGTGCCGAGACCAGGATATCGGCCACCCCGAGCGCGCCTGACGTGCGCAGCGGCCGCAACTGACGGAACCAGAACAGTGAACCAGATCCTTTTCGTCGACAGTGACCCGATTGCCCTCAATTCGCTGAAGACGGCGCTGGAAGGTCGCGAATCCGGCTGGAGCGCCACTTTCGTCACCTCCGCCCAGGCGGCGCTCAATCTGCTCGCCAGCCGCTGGTTCGATGTGGTCTTTACCGAACTGCGCATGCCCGGCATGAGCGGCGCCGAATTGCTGGAACACCTGAAGCTGCACCACCCGTCGATCATCCGGGTGCTGCTGGCGCAACCGCTGGCCGATTCGCAACTGGATCGCGCCATTGCGGTCGCGCAACGCTTCGTCGCCAAACCATGGGACACCTCGTCGCTGCTGGCGAACCTCGAAAGCGTGCTCGGAGCCTGGCCGCGGACCGACAACCCGCTGGTGCGCACCATTGTCGGCCGCCTCGCGATGCTGCCGTCGTCCTCGACCACCTACCCGAAGCTGGTCAACGTGATGTCGCGCAACGATGCGACCATCGACCAGCTCGCGGCGGTCATCGTGACCGACCCCGCCCTCTCGGCAAAGCTGCTCCAGGTCGTCAATTCCGCCTTCTTCGGGCTGCCCTTCAAGGTGGCATCGGTGCCGCAGGCGGTCAGCTACCTGGGACTCACCTCACTGCGCGCCCTGGTCCTTCTGTCCTCCGTGTTCGCGGCAGCGGACAGTTGCCCCACCGTGGACGGATTCTCGCCGTCGCGCCTGCAGCGCCATTCACTGCTATGCGCCCGCCTCGCCCGAACGCTGGTGGCAGACCAGGAAAGTCGCGACGACGCCTTCACCGCCGGCCTGCTTCACGACATCGGCATGCTGGCGCTGGCTGTCGGCATGAACAAGCGCTACGCCCTGGCGTTGCGCCACGCCGAACGCAGCGGACGGGCGTTGGCCGAGGTCGAAACCAGCTTTCTCGGCACGAACCATGTGGCGGTTGGCGCTTACCTGGCAGACGTCTGGGGGTTGCCGGCGGTCGTCGTGGACGCGATCGAGCGGCATCACGACACCGGCGCTACCGGGGCACCGGGCGACGGCGTCGTGGATGCGGTCCGGCTGGCCCAGACCGCAGCGGAGTGCATCGAGCGAGGCGACCCGCGCCTGCTGGATGCAGGGCTGACGCCCGCTCAGGTGGAACTCGTCGACGAGGAGTTTTCGCTGGCCGGCATCGAGTCCGCCGACCGGGAGCCCCTGCTGGCAATCTGAGCACGCCGATCAATTGCGATCGGCGTTGCCAGGAGTCAGGCCAGGCTCCCGTCCACGGTCAGGCCAGGTTCCACTTCAGCGATATCTCCGCCTTGAGCAACTTGGAGATCGGGCAGCCGGCCTTGGCCTTCTCCGCAAGCTGGCCGAAGGCCTCGCGCTCGATGTCGGGCACCCGCGCCTCCAACGTCAGGTCCGAACGCGTCACCGAGAAACCGTCGCCCACTTTCTCCAGCGTGACTGCGGCCGTGGTTTCGAGGCGCTCTGCCGTGAAGCCCGCCTGCTCCAGTTGCACTGCCAGCGCCATCGAAAAGCAGCCCGAGTGAGCAGCGGCAATCAGCTCCTCGGGGTTCGTCCCCTGCTCGCCTTCGAAACGCTTGCGAAACGAGATGGCAGCATCGCCAAGCACGCCGCTCGGGGTCTTGAAGGTGCCCTTGCCCTGCTTTCCCGATCCTTCCCAGACCGTCGTTGCCTTGTTGCTGATCTTCATGCCGGGTGTTCTCCTGTTTTCGTGGTGATGATCTTCTTTGCGCGGCTACTTCCCATACTCCGACAGACGCTCCTTGCGAGCCAGTTCCGCTTCGTCCAACCCGGTGCCCAGGCCCGCGTCCTGCGGGTCGACGGTCCGGTCAACACCGATATCGGCCCCCGCCTTGTCGTTCCTGGCGACGCCTGGACGCTCCCCGGTGCCTGCGGCATCCGAGTCGCTGGCCATGTCCCCGGCCGAGGTGCCACCGGCGACATCCGAACCGCTGTCGCTACTGTCGCTCGGTCCCAGCGATCCGGTGTCATTGCCCTTGCGCACGACAGTGCCGTCCCCACCCGGCAGCTTTTCCGGGTCCAGCGTGCTCGCTCCAGTCATTTCATGCTCCTTGTCATCTGGTGGTCCGATCGGAGCCGGCCTCAGAAATCCGCCAGCTGATCCGGGCAGGCAGCAAGCGACATGCCCCCCCCCCCCCGCGCGGGGCGACCCGGGGGTCCGGCATCGGACGGGTGGCTCCGCGCTATGATTCGATCATTGATGCAGATGACGGGTGACGACATGGCGAGGCTTGCCGCAAGCTGGCAGTGGCTGCTCGGTCTGGCGATACTGGTGCTGGTGAGCGCTGGCTGCGCGGTGCGCGAACCGATGCCCGGGAGCGCCCCGACGCCGATCGAGAAGGGAATGAAGCCGCTCTCCGGGGCGGAGGTGAAGGCGATCCTGGACAAGACCAGGTACCGCTGGGTGGCCGCTCAGGGCGCCACCGGCACCGCGATCACCTCCGGCGACGGCCGGGTGCGGGTCATGTGGGAAACCGGCGCCGTCAACGGACGAATGCGTTTCACCGATACCGGCTACTGCTCACGCTTCGAGGGTGTCCGCAACGGCATGGAGGATTGCTATCGCCTGTACCGCACCGGCCCGCGCGACTTCACGGTGGTTCGCCAGGATGGCACGCCCAGCGGCGCCATCGCATTGCTCGAATGAGCGACGAGGAAAGTTGATGCAACGTGAACTGCTGCACACGCGTTCGATTGAACTGCAAGGCTATCAACGCAGCGACGGCCTGTATGAAATCGAGGCGCGCCTGACCGACCTCAAGTCATACGACAGCCGTCGCTTTCCCGACGACGTCCTTCCGGCCGGCGAGGCCCTGCACGACATGACCGTGCAGATGCGCTTCGACGAGGATCTGCTGATCCACGAATTCCGGGCCCGGATGGCATCCACTCCCTACGATGGCTGCCGCGAGGCAGAGCCCAATTTCGACAGCCTGGAGGGTCTTCGTATCCAGCCCGGGTTCCTGCGCGAGGCGAATCGCCGGGTGGCCGGCGTCAAAGGCTGCACCCATGTGCGTGAACTGCTGCAGCAGATCGCGACCACCGCCTACCAGACCGTCGTGGGCGTACGGCTGAAAAAGCAGGAGTCGGCTGGGCAGCAGAAGCGACCGACCGGAAAGCCGCCGCTGATCAACAGCTGCACCGGTTACCGCGACGACGGCGAATGGGTCCGGGTCCGATGGCCGGACTTCTACCAGCCGCGCGACTCGAACCTGAATCTCGAAGCCCCCTGACCCCGTCCCCCTGCCCCCCTCATCGATCGCTTGCCGCTGGTAACGCCCGGAAAACCCTCCTGAACCCGACAATTCCTCCGTTGCCAACTCCGCTGCCGCGACTTGCCGGCGCGTTGCTGCTGCTGCTGATCGCCACCACCTTCGCCAGCAACCATATAGCGGCCCGCCTCGCCTTCGACCACGGCACCAGCGTTGCGACCGCGGTTGCGGTTCGCTCGATCACGACAGTACTGGTCGTGTCCGGCTTGCTGATCTCCACCGGCACGCCGATGCGCCTGCCCTTCGCAACGCTCAAGCGGGTACTGGTTATCGGCCTGCTGCTTAGCGTTCAGAGTTATTGCCTGTACGCCGCCGTCGCGCGCCTGCCGGTCGCCCTCGCCCTGCTGACCTTCAACATCTTCCCGATCCTCCTGGCTGGGGTGGCCTGGCTCGCCGGCGGCCAGCGACCGGGCCGGCGCACCCTGATCGCCATGCCCGTGATCCTGGTCGGGCTGACCCTGGCGCTCAACGTCCTCGGCCTCGGCACACCGGCGCAAAGCGATGCGGTGGCCGGGCAGTCGGCGTCGGACTGGAAGGCAATGTCCGCGGGCATCGCCTTCGCCCTGGCTGCGGCCAGCTTCTTCTCGGTCGGGCTGTATCTGACCACTCGCTGGCTCGACGGTCTCGACGGGCGCCTGCGCGCGGCGCTGACCATGGCCACCGTCGGCGCGGTCGTGCTCGTCGCCGGTCTGCTCGCCGGTGCGCTGGGAATGGTCCACGACGCAGCCGGCCAGCCGACCTCCGCATTCACCTGGCCGGACGCTCCGATCGGCTGGCTCGGACTGGCGCTGCTCAGCATCCTCTACACGATTGCGTTCACCACGCTGTTCGCCCTGCTGCCCCGGCTCGGTGCGGTCAACAATGCGCCGATCCTGAATTTCGAGCCGATTGCGGCGCTGATACTGGGCGCGCAGATACTCGGCCAGAAAGTGCTCCCCGTTCAGATTGGCGGGGCCCTGCTGGTGATCGGCGCCATCGTCTTTCTGACCACCGGCCGGCGCCGCTGACGACCAGCAGGTATAATCGGGCCCCGGACAGTGCCAATCGGTCCGGACCTGCGTTGATCTGTGCTCGCGACTCCGCTTCGCATCGCCCGGCGCATCATCCCCCCTTGTTCGACTGCCATGATTGGTGTCACTCTGCTGGTGACCGCCTGCCTTCGGGCCGCGCGATCCTGGTGACGGGCGGTCGCTGGAGCATTACACATTGAATTCCCTAGTGTCCGAATTCGCCGGGCTCGGCTTGGCCGACCCCCTCTTGCGCGCGATCGCCGATTCCGGCTACACCACGCCGACGCCGATCCAGGCTCGCGCCATTCCCGCGGTCCTCACCGGGCGTGACCTGCTCGCGGCGGCCCAGACCGGCACCGGCAAGACCGCCGGCTTCACCCTCCCGATCCTGCAACGCCTGCTCACCAATCCACTGGCCAGCCGCAAGGCCGGACAGCCGCGCTGCCTGATCCTGACCCCGACCCGCGAACTCACCGCACAGGTGGCTGAATCGGTCGAAAAATACGGCAAGCACACCCGCACGCGGTCGCTGGTGGTGTTCGGGGGCGTGAACATCAACCCCCAGATCCACGCGCTGCGCTCGCCGCTCGACATCCTGGTGGCCACGCCGGGACGTCTGCTCGACCACGTCTCGCA
>JBBRJB010000123.1:0-6972 GCA_038220085.1 Burkholderiales bacterium | reverse complement strand
CAGGCGGCGCTGACTCACCCCGAAACGGTCGAGGCACTGGGCCACAACGTGCCGCGGGTCTTCATGCTGGTGTTCGGCGGCGGGTCGGCCCTGGCTGCGCTGGCCGGGGTCATCGGGGGCAATGCCTTCGTCACCGAGCCGGCGATGGCAGGACAGGTCGGTTCGATCATTTTCGTGGTGACCGTCGTGGGCGGCATGGGTTCGCTGGTGGGGGCATTCATCGCCTCGCTGCTGATCGGGTTGCTCCAGACCTTCGCGGTGTCGTTGGACTGGTCGATAGCAACCGGTCTGTCCTACATCGGCCTGGTCATCGCCGAAAGCAACTTCGCGTACCCGCTGTTGTCGCTGACCCTGTCGCAGGTCGCGCCGGTACTGCCTTACCTGCTGCTGGTGCTGGTACTGATCTTCAGGCCTCGCGGTCTGATGGGCGTGCGGGAGGGCTGATGGCGGCCGTCAGCTTTAAGCCGATCAACCTCGGCCGCTGGTTCGTGTGGATCGCCACTGCCTTGATCCTTCTGGTTCTGCCGCTGATCTTCAAGGGCGGGTTCGCGATCACGCTGCTGTCGCAGATGGGCGTGTTCGTGATCTTCTGCCTGTCCTACAACGTCATCTTCGGCCAGGGTGGCATGCTTTCGTTCGGGCATGCGGTGTACGCCGGCCTGGGGGCGTATTTCGCGATCCACGCCCTGAACTGGATCAGCGCCTCGGATTCGGTACTCGTCAGTCCGGTGTCGGTCGCGTTGCTGCCGCTGGTCGGCGGATTGGCCGGCGCATTCTTCGGGGTCATCTTCGGCTACCTCACGACCAAGACGGCCGGCACGCCGTTCGCCATGATCACGCTGGGCATCGGCGAGATGGTGCATTCCGCGTCGTTGATGTTTCCCGGTTTCTTCGGCGGGGAGGGCGGGATCTCCACCAACCGCGTGATCGGCGAGCCGATCGCCGGCATCAGCTTCGGCCCCGGCCTGCAGGTCTACTACCTGATCGCAGCCTGGTGCTTCATCTCGATGCTGGCCATGTTCGCATTCTCACGCACACCGCTGGGGCGGATCTCCAACGCGGTACGCGACAATCCGGAACGGGTCGAGTTCATTGGCTACAGCACGCGCCACGTCCGCTTTCTGGTGGTCGTGGTCTCCGCATTCTTCGCCGGAATCGCCGGCGGCCTGACCGCTATCAACTTCGAACTGGTGAGTGCGGAGAACCTTTCCGCGCTTCGCTCGGGCGGGGTCCTGCTGGCCGTCTTCATCGGTGGCGCCATGTTCTTCTTCGGACCGATCCTGGGCGCGGTGATCTTCATTTTCTTCGCAGTGGCGCTGTCGGACTACACCAATGCCTGGCTGCTGTACCTCGGTGCCTTCTTCGTTCTGATGGTCATGTTCGCTCCCGGAGGTGTAGCGTCCCTCATCCTGATGAACTTGAGGGTGGTCAGACACCGGTTGAGCGGACGGCTGCGGGACAGCTACCTGGGCCTGCTGCTGAGCGCATTGCTGCTGGGCCTGGGCGTGATCATGATCATCGAGTTCGGCTACCACCTGTCGCTGGAGTCGGCGCGCAGCACCGTTGCCATCTTCTTCGGCCTGCCGTTCGACGCCGCGGCGGGCAGCACCTGGGTCCTGGCGATCGGCACGACCCTCGCCGGCGCGCTGGCGTTCGAGTTCATGCGGCGCAATTTCCGCCGCGACTGGGACGGCGTACAGGCGGAGATCGAAGCGATCGAGGAACGGGAGCGGCTGCAGTGAGCCCGGGCAATGCCGCCGCACTGAAGCTGACCGATGTCCGCAAGTCGTTCGGCAAAACCGAGATCATCCGGGGTGTCGACCTCGACATCCCCACCGGTGAGCGCCACGCCCTCATCGGCCCCAACGGCGCGGGCAAGTCGACCTTGTTTCACCTGATCTCGGCCCGGCTGACGGTCAGCAGCGGGGGGATCGAATTGAAGGGCCAGCCGATCACCGGCCTGCCGGCCTATCAGATCAATCGCATGGGGCTGTCGCGCAGCTTCCAGATCACCAACATCTTTCCGCGCCTCTCTGTCTTCGAGAACATCCGCTGCGCCACCCTGTACTCGCTCGGCTACCGCTATTCGTTCTGGCACCGGCTCTCCCGTCTGCGCGATGCCGCCGACCGTACCGAGGAGATCATGATCCAGATCGGCCTTCGGTACCGCCGCGACGCCCTTGCCGGCAACCTCACGTACGCCGAACAAAGAGCCCTGGAGATCGGCATTACCGTAGCCAGCGGCGCCGACGTCATCCTGCTCGACGAGCCGACCGCGGGCATGAGCCGCTCCGAAAGCCGGCAGGCGGTGGCTTTGATCCGCAAGATGACGGAGGGCAAGACCCTGGTCATGGTGGAGCACGACATGGGCGTGGTATTCGACCTGGCCGACCGGATATCGGTGCTGGTCTACGGCGAGATCATCGCGACCGACAAACCGTCGGCGATCCGCGGCAACCGTGCGGTGCAGGAAGCTTACCTCGGCAAGCCGATCGACGAGGAGGCCTTGAAGTGACGGCGGACGGCGACGAAGCGCTGCTCAATGTGCGCGGCCTGCACGCCTTCTACGGCAAGAGTCACGTGCTCCACGGGGTCGACCTGCATATCGGCAAGGGCGAAATCGTGAGCCTGCTCGGTCGCAACGGCGTGGGCCGCTCGACCACCGCCCGCGCGATCATGGGGCTGGTCACCTGCCAGGGGTCGGTACGCTCCGCGGCGAGGAGATGGTGGGTCGCAAGGCTTTCAGCATCGCCAATGCGGGCATCGGTTACGTTCCGGAGAGTCGGGACGTATTCCCGACGCTCACGGTCGAGCAGAACCTGATCCTCGGGCAGAAGCGGGACAGCCCGGGCGGTGCCGGCGTGGCCTGGTCGCTGGACGACATGTACCGGATGTTCCCTCGATTGAAGGAACGCCAGCATACCCAGGCCGGCGTCCTGTCGGGCGGCGAGCAGCAGATGCTGACGCTGTGCCGGAGCCTTCTCGGCAACCCGGAACTGATCATGATCGACGAACCCACCGAAGGGCTGGCGCCGAAGATCGTGGAACTGGTCGCGCGCTATCTGCAGGAACTCAAGGACCGGGGGATTTCGGTGCTGCTGATCGAGCAGAAGCTTGCCATCGCGCTGGAGATCTCGCAGCGCGTCTATGTGATGGGTCACGGCGCGATCGTGTTCGAAGGCACACCCGCCCAACTCGGCCGGGCAGCGGCGATCCGACGGGACTGGCTGGAAGTATGAGCATGGGCACCAGCAACCTGCTCAGCTGCCGGGAAGTGACAGTGCGATTCGGCGGGATCGTGGCGCTGGATGCCGTCAGTTTCGATGTGCCCACTGCCAGCATCTACGGTCTCATCGGCCCCAACGGGGCCGGCAAGACGACCCTGTTCAACTGTCTCAGCCGGCTGTACACGTACCAGTCCGGCGACCTGCTGTTCAAGGGAAACTCGCTGACGCCGCGCAGCAGCCACGACATCGCCCGGCTCGGCATTGGAAGGACTTTCCAGAACCTGGCGATGTTCGCGACCTTGTCGGTCGAGCAGAACATCATGGTCGGCGCGCATTGCCGCTCACGTGCCGGGTTCATCGCCACCGCGCTGCGGACCCCGGCGGCGCGCCGCGAGGAAGACCGGCTGATAACCCGTGCCGGCGAGATCATCGCCTATCTCGATCTCGGCGCCGTCAGGCACACGGCAGTGGCCGAACTGCCTTTCGGCGTGCAGAAGCGGGTGGAACTGGGCAGGGCGCTGGCAGCAGACCCGACCTTGCTGCTGCTGGACGAGCCCGCGGCGGGCCTCGGCCACGAGGAACTGGCAGGCCTGGGCGCGCTGATCCGCGACATCCGCGATCGCCTGGACATCACGGTACTCCTGGTGGAGCACCACATGAACCTGGTGATGAGCATCTGCGATCGGCTCGCCGTCCTCAACTTCGGCCGGCGGATCGCCGAGGGCACCGCGGCTGAAATCCAGTGCCATCCCGAAGTCATCGCCGCCTATCTCGGTGCGCCGGATCATGACCGCGCTGCTTGAGGTCAAGGGTCTGCGCGCCTTCTACGGCACGACCCAGGCCCTGTTCGGCGTCGATTTCGCCCTGGAGAAAGGCCAGATCACCGCGCTGCTGGGCGCCAACGGCGCGGGCAAGACCACGTCGCTGCGGGCGATCTGCCAGATGGTGCGAACCAGCGGCAGCATCCTGCTCGACAACGAGGAACTGGGCGGCAAGGCCACCGAGAGCATCGTGCGGCGCGGGGTGGCCCATGTTCCCGACGGCCGCGGCACCTTCGGCGGCCTCACCGTGGATGAGAACCTGCGCCTGGGTGCCATCACACGCGGGGACAAGGCTGCCGTGGCGCAGGACGTCGACAAGATGTACCGGCGCTTTCCGCGCCTGGCGGCGCGGCGCCAGCAGCAGGCCGGCACCCTGTCCGGCGGCGAGCAGCAGATGCTCGCCATCAGCCGCGCGCTGATGCTGCGCCCGAGGCTGCTGCTGCTGGACGAGCCGTCCTTCGGACTGGCGCCGCTGGTGGTGGCGGAGATCTTCAGGATCATGCGCCAGATCAACAGTGAGGACCAGGTCAGCATGCTGCTGGTGGAACAGAACGCGTCCCTGGCGCTGGACATCGCGCACCAGGCCTACCTGCTGGAGACCGGACGGGTGGCGATGTCCGGACCCAGCGACGTGATCCGGCGCGACGAAAGCGTGCGCCGGGCCTACCTGGGCCTCTGAAGATGGACGGACTGCTGCACCAGATCTTCGCGGGACTGGCCAACGGCAGCATCTACGCCTCGATCGCGCTGGCGCTGGTGATGATCTACCAGTCGACCCATCACATCAATTTCGCCCAGGGCGAGATGGCCACCTTCAGCACCTTCATCGCCTGGTCGCTCATGGACCACGGCATGCCTTACTGGGGTGCCTTCTTCCTGACGGTGGCGGTGTCCTTCGCCGGCGGCCTGCTGGTCCAGCGGCTGTTCCTGAAACCGCTGGAGAAGGCTCCGGTGCTTACCAACGTCATCGTGTTCATCGGACTGCTGGTGATCTTCAATGCGTCCTCAGGCTGGCTGTTCGACCACACCATCAAGGCATTCCAGAGCCCCTTTGCAACCGATGCGTTCTACGGCACGCGATTTTTCTCGGCTCACGAGGTGGGGTCGGTCGGCGTCACGCTGTGCGTGCTGGTCGCGCTCTATGCCTTCTTCAGGTTCACCCCGCTGGGCCTGGCAATGCGGGCAGCCGCACAGAATCCCGATTCCGCGCGGCTGGTCGGCATCCGGGTATCCTGGATGCTGGCGGTCGGCTGGGGTCTGGCGGCAGCCATCGGCGCGGTGGCGGGCATCATGGTCGCGCCGATCGTCTTCCTCGATCCGAACATGATGTCCGGCATCCTGCTCTACGGCTTCGCCAGCGCGCTGCTGGGTGGCATCGACAATCCCTGGGGCGCGGTGGTTGGCGGGCTGATCGTGGGCGTCCTGGAGAACCTCCTGGGTGCTTATGTGATCGGCACCGAACTCAAGTTGAGCGTGGCCCTGCTGCTGATCGTCGGAACCCTGACCTTCAAGCCCAATGGCCTGTTCGGCAAGGTCGTGGTGACCCGCGTATGACTCGCGACCAGTCAAGCGGCGCGCCACGCAAGCCGCCCCCGTCAGCGGCCCTGTGGGCCGGCGCAGCCCTGTTGCTGCTCGCCCTGATGGCCCTGCCGTTCCTGCTGAAGAACTACCGGGTATTCCAACTCACCCTGGTGCTGATCTATGCCATCGCGGTGCTGGGTCTGAACATCCTGACCGGCTACAACGGCCAGATCTCGCTGGGACACGGCGCTTTCTACGCGATCGGGGCCTACACCGCCGCCATCCTGATGGACCGCTTCGGCATGCCCTATTGGGGCACCTTGCCGGTCGCGTTCATTGTCTGCATGCTGCTGGGCTTTCTGATGGGGTTTCCCGCGCTGCGACTCGGCGGCCTGTACCTTGCGCTGGCGACGTTTGCGCTGGCAGTTGCCATGCCGCAGTTGCTAAAATGGAAAGGCATCGAGCATTTCACCGGCGGTGTCCAGGGCATCGTACTGAACAAGCCGGATGCGCCGTTCGACTTCAGCCTGTTCGGCCAGAGCCTGAGCGCGGACCGCTGGTTGTTCATCTTCACGCTGCTGGTCGCAGCCCTGATGTTCTGGTTGGCGTGGAACCTGCTTCGGGGCCGCATCGGCCGGGCGCTGGTGGCGATTCGCGATCATCCGATCGCGGCGTCGGCAATGGGTGTCAACCTGCCGATCTTCAAGTCGATGGCGTTCGGGGTCTCGGCCGCGTACACCGGAGTGGCCGGCGCGCTTGGCGGTATCGCGATTGCCTTCGTGGCGCCGGACAGTTTCACCGCCTTCCTGTCGCTCAGCTTCCTGGTCGGCGTTGTCGTGGGCGGCCTGGCAACAATCTGGGGCGCCGTCTTCGGCGCCGCCTTCATCCAGTTCGTGCCAAACTTCGCCGAAGAGATCTCCAAGTCGGCGCCCGCCGCGATCTATGGCGTCTGCCTGATCGGCCTGATGTACCTGGCGCCGACCGGCGTCATGGGCATACTGAAGAAGATCACGTCTCGCTTTCGCTCCAGATGATTTCACCAAGGCAGACCGGCGCTGACGCCGGCTGCAAAACCAGGAGGAAGACATGAACATCACGAACATGAACTTCAGGAATATCGGGCTCGGCCTGTCGATCGCCGCACTGGCCGCGGCCGCGGCGCTCCCGCCGGCAGCAGCACAGAAGAAATACGACAGCGGCGCCACCGACAAGGAGATCAAGATCGGCCATATCGGGCCGTACTCCGGTCCGGCCTCGGCCTATGGCCGCATCGGCGGCGCCATCAAGGCCTACTTCGACAAGGTCAACGCCGATGGTGGCATCAACGGCCGCAAGATCAACTTCATTACTCTCGACGACGGCTATAACCCGGCCAAGACGGTGGAGCAGGCGCGCAAGCTGGT
>JBBRJB010000122.1:0-6981 GCA_038220085.1 Burkholderiales bacterium | reverse complement strand
AGCGAGGCGAGGTCCTGTTCAGAGAGCGTCAGCGGCGTGTTCGATCGCAAGCCGGCCCATTCGGTCCGGGTGAACGCCTCGTAGGCTGAAAACTCGTCCGAACCGTCTTCGCGAAGCCCGCCATTACGCCGCTCGACGAGGCCGGCGCCCAGCCCGGCCCGCGAATCCCGCACCCGTCGCTCGATCGGGGCCTTCGACTTCACAACAGCTTGCGCGACGCCAGGCTGCGCATCAGATGACTGACGCCATAACGCCAGGGCGCACACTCGGCGCAATGCCGCACGCGGTTGACCAGGCGTCCGAGCGCCTCGGTTTCGATGCAGACCAGGTCGCCAAGCTTGTGGGTGAAGCCCTGGCCGGCCACGTCCCGGTCCTGGATGGGCGCGAACATGGTTCCCAGGAAGAGCACGAAGCCGTCGGGATACTGGTGGTTGGCACCCATGGCTGCCGACACCAGGGACTCGGGCGAGCGGCTGATGCGGGACATCGAGCTCGCACCCTCGAGGCGATAGCCCTCGGGCCCGTCCACCGTCAGGCGGATCTCGGCCTGCTTGACGTCGTCGAGGTCGAAACCGCCATCGAACAGGCGGATGAACGGCCCCAGCGCGCACGAGGCGTTGTTGTCCTTCGCCTTGCCGAGCAGCAGGGCCGAGCGTCCCTCGACATCGCGCAGGTTGACGTCGTTGCCCAGGGTGGCGCCGACGATCTTCCCGTGACTGGTCACCACGACCGCGATTTCCGGTTCCGGGTTGTTCCAGGTGGAAGTCGGCAGGATGCCGATGTCGGCGCCGGGACCGACCGCAGACATCGGCTGTGCCTTGGTGAAGATCTCGGCGTCCGGCCCGATGCCGACTTCCAGGTACTGGGACCAGACACCCTTGGCAATCAGCGCCTCCTTGATCTGCATCGCCTCCGGTGATCCGGGCACGAGCCTGGAGAGATCGTGGCCGATCAGCGTGTGGATATCGTTGCGGATTGCAGCGGCCTTCTCCGGCGAGCCTTTCGCCTGCTCCTCGATCACCCGCTCGAGCAGGCTGACGACGAAGGTGACGCCGGAGGCCTTGACCGCCTGCAGGTCGATCGGCGCAAGCAGCCAGGGCCTGTCCGGCCGGCGTCCGGACTCGACGGAATTGGCCAGCAGGTCCGCAGCGGTACCGATCGACCGGCCGGGGGCATCTGCAACATGGGCTGCCGGGTCGGGCAGCTCGCACACGTCGCGCACCGTCGGCGCCGCCGCGGTAGTGATGTCGACAACCTGGTCGTCGCGCACGGTGACGACCACCGGCCCGTCCGCCGACGGCAGCCACGCCCTGCCAAGCAGCAAGGCAGGGCGTTCCCCGGTGCGGGTCCCAGGCAATGCCGATGCCGGTTTCCTGTCCATCCCGATTCTCCCGATCCAGTCGATACCGAACCTGGCGGCCGCTGAGGCCGACCCGGCCGATGGGTTGATGAAGTTGACAAAGTTTGTGAGGCGGATGATACGGGCGCGGGCGGCAGACCGCCACGGGGTCCCGGCAGCGCGAGGCAGCGTAGTCGAACCGGCATAATCGCCGGAAGGCACGATCCCAGGCAGGAGAGGCAATGCGGATAGACAGCAAGCTCACCCCTCGCGACCCACAGTTCCAGGCGAACGCCCGGGCGATGCAGGCCCAGGTGGACGACCTGCGCGAGCAACTGGCCCGCAGCGCCCTCGGCGGCGGCGAGACGGCGCGCAAGCGCCACCTGTCGCGCGGCAAGCTGCTGCCGCGCGACAGGGTCGACCTGTTGCTGGATCCCGGCACGCCGTTTCTCGAATGCTCGCCACTGGCTGCCCATGGGATGTACGGCGGCGACGCGCCCTGCGCCGGGCTGATCACCGGCATCGGCCGGGTCAGCGGCGTCGAGTGCATGGTGGTATGCAACGACGCCACCGTCAAGGGCGGCACCTACTACCCGATCACGGTGAAGAAGCACCTGCGCGCGCAGGAGATCGCGAGAGAGAACAACCTGCCCTGCATCTACCTGGTGGACTCCGGCGGCGCCCACCTCCCCAGCCAGGACGAAGTGTTCCCGGACCGGGAGCACTTCGGCAGGATCTTCTACAACCAGGCAACGATGTCGGCGATGGGCATCGCCCAGATCGCGGTAGTGATGGGGTCGTGCACCGCAGGCGGAGCCTACATGCCGGCGATGAGCGACGAATCGGTCATCGTCAAGAACCAGGGGACGATCTTCCTGGGCGGCCCGCCGCTGGTGAAGGCGGCCACCGGCGAAGTGGTGAGCGCGGAAGATCTGGGCGGCGGCGATGTGCACACCCGCCTGTCCGGTGTCGCCGACCATCTCGCGCAGAACGACGAACACGCCCTGGCAATCGCCCGGCGCATCGTCGGCAACCTCAACCGCCGCAAGCTGGACGAGGGCCACAGCGAGAACCAGGGGCTGGAAGTCGCGCCGCGGGCGTCCAAACCACCCCGTTACGATCCGCACGAACTGTACGGCGTGATCCCCGCCGACACCCGCAAGCCCTACGATATCCGCGAAGTGATCGCACGGATTGTTGACGACTCCTGGCTGGACGAATGGAAGGCCCGCTACGGCACCACCCTGGTGACCGGTTTCGCCCGGATCAGCGGCATGCCGGTGGGACTGATCGCCAACAACGGCATCCTGTTTTCCGAGTCGGCGCAGAAGGGCACCCATTTCATCGAACTGTGCTGCCAGCGCAAGATCCCGCTGATCTTCCTGCAGAACATCACCGGCTTTATGGTCGGGCGCAAGTATGAGAACGAAGGCATCGCCCGCCATGGCGCCAAGATGGTGACGGCGGTCGCCTGTGCGCAGGTCCCCAAGTTCACGATCATCATCGGCGGCTCATTCGGCGCCGGCAACTACGGGATGTGCGGCCGGGCCTATTCGCCGCGCTTCCTGTGGATGTGGCCCAATGCGCGGATCAGCGTGATGGGCGGCGAGCAGGCGGCCTCGGTTCTCGCCACCGTTCGCCGTGACGGCATCGAGGCGAAAGGCAAGACCTGGACCGCGCAGGAGGAAGCCGACTTCAAGGCGCCGATCCTGGCGCAGTACGACGTCCAGGGACACCCCTACTACGCCTCTGCCCGACTGTGGGACGACGGCGTCATCGATCCGGCCGATACCCGCAAGATCCTGTCACTGGCTCTGTCCGCCAGCCTCAACGCGCCGATTCCGGAGACCCGCTTCGGGGTATTCCGCATGTAGGCGCAGGCGCGCACCGCCGCCTCTCTCCCCTTATCGACCGCCCGCCTTGCCGGGCTGTACCTGGCCCGGGCCGGCGGAAAATCATCGACGTCATGAGCGCACTGCGCGTGGAGAATCCGATGATCGACTCGATGGCACATCTGACCGGCCGCGTTTCACTGGTGGCATTGCTGGCGCTGGCGCTTGGCGCCTGCGCTTCCTACGGCAGGCCGGTCAATCAGGAGCTGGCCCTGCGGGTCGCGGAAAACGGCGAGCGGGCGGAGGCGGCCTGCGAGCTCAGCAACGACCGCGGCAGCTGGTCGGTCGTCTCGCCGGTCGTGGTCGGCGTCACGCGCTCGGAGAAGCCCCTCAAGGTGGAGTGCAGCACTCCCGAGGGCAGCCGCGCGACCCGCGTCTTCGAGGCGGTCAAGCACGGCAACCTGGCCGGAGTCGACGTCCACTACAGCTATCCGCAAGTGCTCGAACTGACGCTGGAGCGCCCGACCCGGGCACAGACCCTGTCGGTCGATGCATCGTCTTACGCCCGCATCGACGACGTGAGCCGGCTTCCGCAAGTCGACGACGAAGGCCGCGAGGGCTATCGCCGCTTCCTCGCCGGCGACTCGCCGCGCGCCTTCGCGATTTCGGACAATGGCCGCTGGGTGCGGGTCAACGCCGCGCGCGGCGCTGCGCGAACAGCCTTGAGCCGCTGCCAGACCTACGGCGGACGCTGCCGCCTCTATGCCGTCGACGACGAGGTCATCTGGGACCAGAAGCACTCCCAGGACATGGTGGCCTGGTACTGAGGCAGCGCCCGGAGCGCGGCACGCCGCGCCCGACCGCCAGAAAGTTCACCAGCGTGACGCCGCTCCGTATCCGGAGATCCTACCCCGGTAGAATCGGCCGAAACCTGGAGGCAGCGTGTTCGACAAGATCCTGATCGCCAACCGGGGCGAAATCGCCTGCCGGGTCGCCACGACGGCGAAGCGCATGGGCATCCGCACGGTTGCCGTCTACTCCGATGCCGACGCGGATGCGCGCCACGTCAGCTTCTGCGACGAGGCTTTTCGCCTCGGGCCGGCACCTGCGCGCGAGTCGTACCTTCGTGGCGATGCGGTCATCCGCATCATGCAGGCGTGCGGCGCCCAGGCAGTCCACCCCGGTTATGGCTTTCTTTCCGAGAACGAAGCCTTTGCCCAGGCCTGCGCGGATGCCGGCGTGGCCTTCATCGGCCCGCCCCCCGGCGCAATCCGCGCCATGGGACTCAAAGCGGAATCCAAGCGCCTGATGGCGGCTGCCGGCGTGCCCCTGGTTCCGGGGTACCACGATGCCGACCAGGATCCGGGCCGGCTGCGGCAGGAAGCGGACCGGATCGGCTATCCGGTGCTGATCAAGGCCAGCGCCGGCGGCGGTGGCAAGGGCATGAGGGTCGTCCAAGCCACCGGCGAGTTCGACGCGATGCTGGCCTCCTGCAAGCGCGAGGCACTTGCCGGCTTCGGCAACAACGACGTCCTGATCGAACGCTACGTCACCAAGCCGAGGCACGTGGAAGTGCAGGTCTTCGCCGATCGGCAGGGTAACTGCATCTACCTGTTCGAGCGCGACTGTTCGGTGCAGCGACGGCACCAGAAGGTGGTGGAAGAGGCGCCGGCGCCAGGCATGACGCCGCAACGGCGGCAGGCGATGGGCGACGCCGCGGTGGCCGCGGCACGTGCCGTCGGCTACGTCGGCGCGGGCACGGTGGAATTCATCGTCGATGCCACCGGCGAATTCTTCTTCATGGAGATGAACACCCGTCTGCAGGTGGAGCATCCGGTGACCGAGATGATCACCGGCTACGACCTGGTCGAATGGCAGCTGCGGGTGGCGGACGGTGAGCCGCTGCCGGTCGCACAGTCGGCGTTGTCGATCGACGGTCATTCGATCGAGGCGCGCATCTATGCGGAGAACCCGGACAAGGGTTTCCTGCCGTCCACGGGCAGGCTGAAGCATTTGGCGATGCCGCCAGCGGCCCAGTTCACGGTGCATACAGGCGGGCAGGTGCCCGGCACGAAGGCGCGGGTGCGCATCGATGCCGGGGTGCGCGAAGGCGACGAGATCACCCCGCATTACGACCCGATGATCGCCAAGCTGATCGTCTGGGGGGAGGATCGCGATGCCGCTCGCCGCACAATGACTCAGGCGCTCGCGCAACTGCAGGTGGTCGGGCCTGCCACCAATATCGACTTCCTCCGCCGGCTGATGGCGGACGAGGCGTTCGCGACGGCCGATCTCGACACCGGATTGATCGAGCGCCGGCGCTCGACGCTGCTGCCGCCGCCGCAACCGGCTGACACCGCCGACCTGGTGCTGGCGGCCGCGGCGGTATTGCAGACCGAATACGACGGTGTCGACCCCTGGTCGGTTCGCGACGGCTGGCGCGTCGGTGCGCCGTTGCAGCGCCGGCTCCTGTTCACGGACAGCAGCGGGCAGCGCGAAGTCGACCTGAAAGTCGGCGCGGGCGGTTACCTCGCCAGCGTGAGCACGGCTGGCTCCGTTGAGGCACCGCCGGTACCGATCGCGCGGCATTCGCAGGCCGAGCCTGCCACGGCGCCGCACTCGCATGAAATCGCCCTGCAGCAGGGCGACGCGAAAACACGGGCAACGGCGATCTTCGATGCGGACACCCTGCATCTGTTCACCGCCAGCCGCCACCTGCGGCTTGAATACCTCGACCGGATCGCGCATGCCGGCGAAGCGGTCGAGGACAGTGGCCGCCTGACCGCGCCGATGCCCGGCAAGGTCATTTCGGTCCTGGTTGCAGCCGGGGCCAAGGTGCGCCGGGGCGAGGCCCTGCTGGTCATGGAGGCGATGAAGATGGAACACACCATCACCGCGCCGGCCGACGGCACGGTGGCGCTGATTCACTTCGGCGTCGGTGACCAGGTCTCGGAAGGTGCGGCGCTGGTGGCGATCGAATCGCAGCAGTCCGCGACCGGCGCCGCGGCGAAATAGGCAGTGGCGAATCTGAAGTCTCCGGTAATCCCCGGCAGCCTGCGATCGCCCTGCGTATCCATCTGCCGGATCGAGGTCGACAGCGGCTACTGTGAAGGCTGTTTCCGCACCATCGGAGAGATCTCGGATTGGGGTGGCATGACCGACGAGCGCAAGCGGGCCGTATGGCAGGAACTCCGGCAGCGCCGCGCCCGGCTCAAGCCGGTGATGCCGACACCGCCACCACCGCGCGAAGCGGGCTAGGAGTCTTTCCACAAACCGCCGGCGGACCGTCGCTTGCGGGAGACAGAATCGCCGCCGGTCGGCACAAAAGCACCGCCCATGCGGCCGGATGGCCGTGCATCCCCGACCGCCGTCCGATGAGCGGGTTGGCTTGGGCTAGTATCACCAACTGATCGATGGGCCTTGCTGGAGTCATGTATGACCGTAAGCGGAGACTCGGCACTGTTGCTGGCCGTGCTCGGAATAGAACTGTTCGCGGCCGCGGCTTTCCTTTCGGTACCGGTCATCATTGCCCTCCTGTGGCGCCGGCGGCCGGACCTGCCCGAGCCCAAGCTTCTCTGGCTGCTGGGACTGTTCGTCGCCCTGGTCGGCGTCAGCTATCTCCTGGACGCTCTCGGGCAGATCCATCCGCAGCAGATCGCCGGACGGGTGGTCAAGGTCGGCACCATCCTCACCTCGCTGGCCGCGCTGGTGCTCGTCTACCCGGCGGCGCGGCGCCTGCTCGCGATGCCGTCGCGCCAGCTGCTGGAAGCGGCGAACACGGAACTTGCGACCCAATTCGAGCGCGCGAAG
>JBBRJB010000121.1:0-7052 GCA_038220085.1 Burkholderiales bacterium | reverse complement strand
GGCTTTTCCGTCGATTCGGGCTGCGCTGTCATCTCGGTCGCAGCCACTGCCAGACAGCCATGCCGGCCGCCAGCGAGAATCTCAGGCAATCTCCGCGGGTCGGACCTGCGTCACTTCGACCACCACGTCGGCGGGCAGTTGCGCCTGCCGCGCCGCTTCCCGGATCGCTTCGGCGTCCGGCGCTTCGTACAGGCAATACGTCTTCTTCTTGTCGGCGGAAAGGAACGAGAACAACCAGTGCACGCCGGCGCCGTCATTGACCTCGCTCACCAGCCGGGCGGTTTCCGGGGTGAGCTGCAACTGCTCGGCAAATGTGCGTTCAATGATGAACAAGGCCACGAGCGACTCCTATCAGAACCCTGCGGATTCAAGGCAATAGCGCAAGGTACACCTTTTGGTCTTTCACGGCCAACGGGGGGCCGTCGTGACCCCGATTCCTACTCCGACAACTCCTCAGAGTGCGTCCAGAGCTTGCAGGGCCTGGCGGACCTCGGCCCGGCCCTCGGCCGACAAGGGAGATTGCGGGGCGATCGGTCCGCCGACGGGATAGCCCTGCAGTTCCAGTCCCCCCTTGATGCAGGCCGCAAGATTGTGACGCGAGAAGGCTTCGTTGAGCTTCCAGAGCCTTGCCTGCAGGCGCATCGCCTCGTCCCATCGCCGCTCGCGGCAGAGCTGGTAGAGCGCGACGCTTTGCCGCGGGACCAGGCAGGCCGGGCCGGCCATCCAGCCGACCCCGCCGATCAGCATCACGCAGGCGGGAATATGCGCCGAGGCCGAGAAGACCTGCATGCGGCCCTGCACCCGATTGATGATGGAGAGCAGGCGGCCGGTATTGGTTGAGGCATCCTTGATGTAGCGGATGTTGCCGATCCGGCTGAGCCTGTCGATCGCCCCGAGGGTGAGGTCGGCGCGCTGGAAATTCGGGTTGGTGTAGATGGCCACCGGCAGGTCGGTGGCCTCGGCGATTGCCTGGAAGTAGGCGACGACCCCGTCATCCGTCACCGGGAAATAGGCCTCCAGGATTGCCAGAATGCCGTCGCAACCGAGTGCCTGCATGGCGCGGGTCTGGCGGACCGCCTCGACGATCGACGTCGCCGCGACGCCGGGTATGACCGGCACTCGCTTGCGGGTTGCCGCCACCACGACTTCGACGACGGCGCGTCGCTGCTCCCATCCGAGATAGGCGAACTCGCCCGTCGACCCGAGCGGAGCGAGCCCGTGGACACCGGCCTGGATCAGGTCGTCGCACAGGCGCGCCAGCACCGCCGCGTCGACGCGGCCATCGTCGGCGATCGGGGAAACGAGGTACGGAATGACGCCGTGAAACGCGGCTTCGTCGGCGGTGGTTTCCTCGCTCATGCCTGTCCCGGCGGATTCGCAATCACATCAGCAGATTCGGCAACCAGGTGGCCACCTGGGGGATGTAGGTCACGATCACGAGGAACAGCAGCAGAACGGCCAGCCACGGCATCGCAGCACGGATGACCTCGCCGATCGACATGTTGGTGATGCCGCTGGTGACGAAGAGGTTCAGTCCGATCGGCGGGGTCACCATCCCGATCTCCAGGTTCACGACCATGATGATGCCGAGGTGGACCGGATCGATCCCCAGTTCGGTGGCAATCGGAAAGAGGATGGGCGCCATGATCAGGATGACTCCCGTCGGCTCCATGAACATCCCGGCGACCAGCAGCAGGATGTTGACCACGATCAGGAACATCCACGGCGCCATGCCCCATGCGACGATCTGGGCGGTTATCGCCTGCGGGATGCGCTCGGTGGTCAGCACGTGCGCGAACAGGAGCGCGTTGGCGATGATGAACATCAGCATCACCGTCACCTTGGCGGCATCCACCAGCACGCCGGGCACATCCCGCATTCCCATGTCGCGATAGACGAAGACGGCGACCAGGAAGGCGTAGACCGCCGCGACGGCCGCCGCTTCGGTGGGCGTGAACACGCCGCCGTAGATGCCGCCGAGGATGATGACGATCAGCATCAGCCCCCAGAAGGAGTCGCGTCCGGACTGCAGGACCTCCTTCAGACTGGCGCGCGGCTGTGACGGCAGGTTCTTGATCCGGGCAATGACGTAGATGGCCACCATCAGCATCAGTCCCAGCAGAATGCCCGGGATCACGCCTGCCATGAAGAGCTTGCCGACCGAGGTCTCGGTGGCCGCACCGTAGACCACCATCACGATGGAGGGCGGAATCAGGATGCCGAGGGTGCCGGCATTGCACACGACACCGGCGGCGAACGCTTTCGGGTAGCCCGCCCGGACCATGCCGGCGATGACGATGGAGCCGACTGCCACCACCGTCGCCGGCGAGGATCCGGAGACCGCCGCGAACAGCATGCAGGCGAGCACCGACGCCATGGCGAGCCCGCCGCGCAGGTGGCCGACGCAGCCGATGGCGAAGCGGATCATCCGCTTGGCGACGCCGCCGGTGGTCATGAAGGCGCCGCTCAAAATGAAATACGGGATCGCCAGCAGCGTGAATGCCTCGGAGGTCTCGTAGAGCTTGAGCGAGAGCGATGCCAGCGAATCGTGGCCGAATACCAGGATGGTCAGCAGAGAGGACAATCCGAGCGCCACCGCCACCGGCATGCCGAGGAGCATGAACAGGAACAGCATGAATACCAGCGCCGCGGTGGTCATTTCGGTCTGTCCCCTGTGTCGATGTCAACCGCGCGGTGCCTGAGCGCGTCCTCGGCTTCATCGCCCAGCAGACGCGTCTCCTCGCCGCGGTACAGGCGCAGCAGCACCTGGCCGAATCGCAGGAACAACAGCCCGTAGCCCACCGGCAGCACCAGGCGGGGCACCCATTGCGGTATCGGCATATCCTGCGCCAGGATGCCGATCTCGTACATCTTGTCGACGTAGATCCATGCGCCGATAAAGACGATGGCCGCGTACACCATGCACAGCACGGTGGCGAGCATGCTAACCAGCCGTGCCCGGTCGGGCGGGAGGGTCTTGACCAGCGCGTCGACGCCGATATGCGCGCCGACGCGCACACCGTAGGAAATACCGAGGAAGATGAGCCCGCCGAAAAGGAACAGCACCAGTTCCAGGGCCCAGACGAAACTGTAGTTGAAGACGTAGCGGGCGATCACCTGGCTGAACGTGATCAGGGTCATGACCGCCAGCAACAGCGCGATCAGACCCTCCTCGAGGCGTTCAAGCCAGCCGATCAGGCGCATCGAATGGCTCCCCCCTTCCCCTACTCCGACGGGCTCCTAGCCGTTCGACTTCAATGCGGCTTCGATCAGGTCCTTGCCGATATCCGATTCGAACTTCTTCCAGACCGGCTCCATGGACTTGCGCCAGGCCGCGACGTCGTCCTTGGACAGCGTCTGGATCTTGGCCTTGCCGGCATCGGCGATGCGCTTGCGGTCGCGCTCGTTGAGGTCGTCGGCGAGCTTGTTCGCATGCTTGGTCGCCTCGTCCATCGCCTGGGTGAGTCCCTTGCGAACGTCCTCCGGCAGGCCCTTCCACCACTTGCCATTGGTGACCACCATATAGTCGATCACCCCGTGGTTGGTGTTGGCGATGGTCTTCTGCACCTCAAAGAACTTCTGCGAGTAGATGTTGGACCAGGTGTTCTCCTGGCCGTCCACCACGCCGGTCTGCAGCGCCTGGTAGACCTCGGAGAAGGCCATTTTCTGCGGGTTGGCGCCCAGCGCGCGAAACTGCGCTTCCAGAACGTCGGAGGCCTGAATGCGGAACTTCAGCCCCTTGACGTCGTCCGGGCGGGTCAACTTGTCCCGGTTGGTGGACATCTGCTTCATTCCGTTATGCCAGTAGCCCAGGCCCTGAAGACCCTTGGACTGCATCGCATCGAGCAAGGCCTTGCCATCCTTGCCCTGCTGGAAGCGATCGACCGCGGCGATGTCGTCGAACAGGAAGGGCAGGTCGAAGACCTGGATCTTCTTGGTGTAGCGGTCGAACTTGGAGAGCGATGGCGCAATGAACTGCACGTCGCCCAGCAGCAGGGCTTCGAGTTCCTTGGCGTCGCCGAACAGCTGCGAGCTTGGGAAAACCTGGACTTCGACCTTGCCGGGAAGGAGCTTTTCCGCCACTTCCTTGAATTTGATTGCGCCCTGACCTTTGGGTGTCGCTTCGGCGACGACGTGGCTGAACTTGATGACGATCGGCGACTGCGCCCAGGCAGGAACCGAAAAAGACAAAGCGACAACCGCTGTGGATACCAGCTTGACCAGGCTCATGGGCCTTCTCCTTGAGGGATTGGGCGGATGGTTCCCACCCTATCGAAGCAGTCTAGTCGGTCCGATCGCCGCCCGACATCAGGATGATCCCCCATATCGGGCAGAGGCGATTCAGCTGCCAACCTGGGCCCGGATGAAGGCCACGACGTCTTCGCGGACCGGCGCCTTCCAGGTCAGGGGTCCGGCGAAAGCGCCGATCAGGGTCATGTGCCCGACCGAGTCGTAACGGCGCTCCTGCACCGGGACGCCCGCTCGCCGCAGCTTGGCGGCCAGCTGCCCGGTGTTCCGATCGGGGTCCACCAGTTCATCGTCGCGCGGTGCAGCCAGGAAGCAGGGCGGCGTTCCGGCCGCCGCATAGTCGATCGGCTGTGAGCCGGAAGGGTAGGCCGGGTGAAAGAAGACCGGCTTCACGTCCGGATTGCCGGTCGGCAGGAAGTCGTAGGGGCCGGCGAGTCCGATCCAGGCTGCCGGGCGCAGGCGGCCCGCCGGGCCCTGCGCAACCGGTGCGTCGAGCCAGCGCGGATCGAGCGCCAGCATGGCTGCGTTGTAAGCTCCGGCGCTGTGGCCGGCCAGGATCAGGCGCGTCGGATCTGCGCCGGATCGGACCAGGTGCCGCATCGTCCACCCGGTAGCGGCGGCGCAGTCCCTGAGGAAGTCGGGATAGCGGACCTGCGGGTATACGCGATAGTCCGGTATCACCGCCAGGATGCCCTGCGCCGCGAGCGCCTCGCCGACGAAGCGATAAGTCGTCCGGCTGCCGCTGTTCCAGGAACCGCCATAGAAGAACATCACGACCGGCCACTGCGTGCCGGTAAGGGGCTGGTAGATGTCCAGCCGCTGGCGGGGATCGTCACCGTAGGCCTGGTCGGCGATAAGACGGGCGCCGCCATCGTCAGTCAACGTCGAGAGGATTCCGCCGATCGAGCAGCCACCCAGGACACTGCTCGAGCCGAGGGCCGCTCCCCATCCCAACATGCCGCGCCGGCCTGCGCTCATCGTCCCGATCCTCACCTGCCAAGTCAACGTCAATCGATCATAGCAGCGGGAAAATGGGACTGCAGGCATACCCTCGAGCGCTGAGGCCGGCTCCGGCATACTTGGGCCCACCGTCCGTCACGACACCTGCCATCCGGAGATCCAGATGATTCATGTTATCGCCGTCATTACTGCCAAGCCCGGCCAACGCGAAAAGATCCTGCAGGCTTTCAAGGCGAATGTTCCAGCGGTTCGGGCCGAACGCGGCTGTGTGGAGTATGTCGCCACCATCGATGCCGAGGGCGCGCCGGCGATGCAGACCGCTTATGGTCCGGATACCTTCGTTGTCATCGAGAAATGGGACGATATGGCCGCGCTAGCGGCGCATGCTGCAGCGCCGCACATGGCAGCCTACGGGGCCCGCACCAAGGACCTGATCGCGAGCCGTGTCATCCATGTTCTCGATCCGGTTCAGGGCCAGGCCTGAAGGAATTTCCGGCGAGGACAACCTGAAGTAGACAGGAGATCCGGATGAACGCACCCTTGAACCCACCCTCGTCAATTCAAGGCAGGCGCTCCCGGGCGGGCATGCTGGCAATTGGCGCGTTGCTGTCGGTCCTCGGGTTTGCGGCCTCACCGCCGGCATCGGCGCAGACGGCGCCGACGCCCGCTCAGGCCGCGCAATATGCCGGTCTGCATGCTGCAGCGTTTCGCGGCGACGTGGCGGAAGTGCGCCAACTGCTCACTGCCGGAGCCGCTGCGAACGCGCGCGACAGTTCCGGTCGCACGGCGTTGCACGTGGCCGCTTTCCGCGCGCAGGGCGAGGTGATCCGCGCACTTGCTGCTGGCGGCGCGGACCTCGGTGCCCTGGAGAACGACCGCTACGACGCAGTGACGATTGCAGCCGTTGCCGATGACGAGGAGACACTTCGGGTCCTGCTGTCGCTCGGAGCCAGCGCCGATCTCGTCACCAGCCGTTACGACGGCACCGCCCTGATCGCCGCGGCCCATCTGGGGCATGACGGAGTGGTGCGGCAGTTGATCGAGGCCGGCGCGCCGCTGGATCACGTCAACAACCTGCACTGGACGGCGGTCATTGAAAGCATCGTGCTCGGCGACGGCGGGCCGCGCCACCAGGCGACTCTGGCTGCCCTGGTTCGCGCCGGGGCCGACCTCGGCCTGGCGGACCGGTCAGGCAACACGCCGCTCGCGCTTGCGCGCTCGCGCGGCTATGCGGAGATGGTGAACCTGCTGCTGGCCGCCGGCGCGCGTTGAATGCGCGCCAGCCTCAGGCCATCTTCACGGCGGTCCCGCTGACCGACACCATCATCATGCCGTTGTTCTCGCCCAGGACTTCGTAGTCGAAGTCGATGCCGACAATGCCATCGGCATCGAGTTCGCGCGCCGCGGCTTTCATATCCTCGAGCGCCGCGTCGCGGGCGCCGGACAAGGCCCGCTCGTAGCCACCGGCACGCCCGCCGACCACGTCGCGGACCGAAGAGAACATGTCACGGAAGATATTGGCGCCGATGATCGCCTCGCCATTGACGACGCCCAGGAATCTGGCAACCCGTGCGCCCTCGACATCGGGCACGACGGTGGCGAGGAAGAATCCGGTATCGGCCTTGGAGAACCAGCCCATTTCACACTCCTGTTCGGGATGTCGGCAAAGGAAAAGGTGTCGAGGAAGGGCCTGACGGTATACGTTTTCGCCCATAGCCGCCGGACCGCGCACAATGCGGCCATGGATATGGTGATCTGGCTGCTCATCGTCATCGCACTGATCGTCGGCGCGTGCGGCTATGGCGGCGGGCGCGGGTGGGGCGGGCGCGGTCCGGGATCCTTCG
>JBBRJB010000120.1:0-7057 GCA_038220085.1 Burkholderiales bacterium | reverse complement strand
GCCGCAGCGGACCCGAGCGCAACCGCTCTCGTGCGGGAAAAGCTGAGTCTGCCCGGCGGCCACGACAAGCTGCTGCTGCATTCCTGCTGCGCGCCGTGCTCAGGCGAAACGATGGAAGCGATGCTCGCGTCCGGCATCGATTTCACCATCTTCTTCTATAACCCGAACATCCATCCGCAGAAGGAATACGACCTGCGCAAGGACGAGAACATCCGCTTTGCGCAGGAGCATGGGGTGCCGTTCGTCGACGCGGATTACGACACCGACAACTGGTTCGCGCGCGCCAAGGGACTGGAGAACGAGCCCGAGCGGGGTGCGCGCTGCACCGCCTGCTTCGACATGCGTTTCGAACGGACTGCCCTCTATGCCTACGAGCATGGCTTCAAGGTCATCACCAGTTCCCTGGGCATTTCGCGCTGGAAGAACATGGACCAGATCAACGACTGCGGCATCCGGGCGGCCTCGCGCTACTCGGACATGGTCTATTGGGACTACAACTGGCGCAAGAAAGGCGGATCGGCGCGCATGATCGAGATCTCCAAACGGGAAAACTTCTACCAGCAGGAGTACTGCGGCTGCGTCTATTCGCTTCGCGACACCAACCGGCATCGCCGGGAGAACGGCCGCGAGCGGATCAGGATCGGCGTGCTCTACTACGGCCAGCCCGCCGCCGACCCACAGAAATGAGCCAGCCGACCCCATGAGCATGCCGCTTGAAGTCATCGAACTCGAATCCGGAAAACACCCCGCTGCCAGCCTGATCGTCCTGCACGGCCTGGGGGCCGACGGCAACGACTTCGTGCCCGTTGCCCGGGAACTCCAGCTCGATTCGATCGGCGACGTGCGCTTCGTCTTCCCCCACGCACCGGTGATGCCGGTGACCATCAACGGCGGCATGTCGATGCGGGCCTGGTACGACATCCTCGGCACCGACCTTGCGCGCCGCGAAGACGAGACCGGCCTGCGCGCCTCGCAGGCGATGGTCGAGGCGCTGATCGATCGCGAGCGCGATCGCGGCATCGACGCGTCGCGCATCGTCCTGATGGGATTTTCCCAGGGCTGCGCGATGACGTTCATGACCGGCCTGCGCTATGGCCACCGCCTGGCCGGTCTGGTGGGCCTGTCCGGCTACCTGCCCCTGGCCGCCGTCACCGCGGCCGAACGCCATTCGGCGAACCACGACGTGCCGATTTTCCTGGCGCACGGCAGTGCAGACCCGGTCATACCGATCGCCCGCGCCACCGCCTCACGCGACGCGCTGGCCGCCCTGGGCCATCCGCTGCAGTGGCACGAATACCCGATGCAGCATTCGGTCTGCGCCGAGGAAATCGCAGATCTGAATCGCTGGCTCCTGAAAATCCTGGCCTGATCGGCACGGGGCTGGTCAGCAGCGCCCTGGTCGGCAGCGCCTCAAAGCAACCCGCCCTTACTGCGCCTTGACCGGACCACAGCAGGCAGGCCCGGCAGCAACGCTGGTCGCGCCCAACGGCGCGTCGTCTTCCTTGCCCGGGCCAAGCACCCCCTGCAATGCCGGTGTGACTGTTGCCATCAGGAAGTCCTTGACGGCGCCAAGGGCCTGAACCGCGCGCTCCATGACCGCAGCCGGCGGCAGGGCAGTTGCCTCATGCGCCGGACCGCGGGCAGGTGCGCTCGCGGCAGAAGTGAGCGCCTCGACGACCTGGTCTGCCGCCATCACCGACTTGGCCCAGGCATCGGCGTCGATGTCGCGACCGATACCCCGCAACAAGGCTTCGAGACTGATCACGTCCGTCGCCACCGCCGGTTGCGCTCCCGACTCGATCGGCAGCGCCGGTCCGATCGCCAGTTGCCGCAGGCTTTCCCAGCCTGACTGCCAGGCGCCCCGATGACTGCCGCTGGCCGGCCGCGGCCAGGTATCCAGGGTGGCGTCCAGCGCAGCGCCGGCCTTGCCAGCAGCCACCGTGAGCGGCTCGCCCAACTGGTGCGAGCGCAAGCGCTCCAGTCCGGCCAGCCACTGGGTGACGGCTTCCGTCGCCCGCGCTACGGCCTCGCTTTCCTTGTCCTTCCACTCGGCAGCGGCGTCCTCTCCGTGGGCTGCCGCCAGTTTCCCCGCCTCGCGCTCGACTTCCTGGCTCAATCCGGTCGCGTACCGGCATGCTGCCGCGCTGTGGGGCGCCGACCGGTCCCACAACAGCCACTCCAGTGCGGGCAGGCCCTTGGCCGTCGCACCGACCCGACCGAGCGCCTTTTCGTCGGGAGGCTGCCGTGACCTGCCGCGAGCGGCGATCGCGGCCCTGATCTGCGGTGGGCGGGTCGGACGAGCGTCGAGGCTGGCGGCACTGTTCCGTTCCAGCGTGGCGCCCAGTGAGACTGCCGCAAGCCGCGCCCAGGCGTCGGCGGCCGCCATCCAGGCAGCCCGGGCGGCGCCCAGGGGCGCGGCAGGCTGCAGATCGGCATCACCGGCATCATCGGTGGCTCCAGCAACTGCAGGCGCAGTCTCGCCCGGCTCCCGGCACCACGCGTCGATCGCGCCTACGAGAGCCGCCGCGGCCGATGCGAACTGCTCCGCCTTTGGCGCCTGGGCATGCGAGTACAGCGCGCCCACGAACGCAGCCGCGTCGTAGCCGGGCGCTACCTCCTGCTGCGCGCGGGCGGTTCCCGGACCGGCGAGCAGATGAAACGCGAGGACGCAGCAGAGAATGGACAACCTGGGCCAAGCGGCAATCACGGACAACTCCACAGTCGAGACCGGCATGCTGCACCGGCGTTCCAGCCAGATTTAAGCATGCCGCGAGCCCGGCAGTTCCGGCTACCGATCCAATGGCTGCGGGCGCGGCGTTTGCGGGGCAAGGCGCTTGCGGTTGTATTGCACATGGTTCAATGAGGAGCGGCACCCAGATGGAATTGCACACTCACACTTCTGCCTTTTCGCCGGCAATTTATACGATGCATACGCGCTCATCCGGTACTGGCTTGCAGGCACATATGCCCCCGGACCCGATGCCCGAGCCGATGCCCGACCCGATCGGCGACCCGACGCCGAGCCCGGTCGGGGATCCGCCGCTGCCGATCTCACCTGATCCCACGCCCCAACCGGATCCCGCGCCGTCACCCCAGATTCCGCCACCCCCCGGCATCCCTCGCCAAGCCTGAGGGGCCATCGCGGATGCGCCGGCGGGGCTGGCGTTGCACGGCGCAATTCCGGTTTGCCCCGAACCGCGAAACGTGCGAGTCTCGCGTGCCATGTCGCCCGTCACCTCCCAAACCGTTCCCCGCCGCGCGCTCGTTCTTCTGGTCATCCTGACCCTGGTATGGGGAACCAACTGGCCGCTCTTTCCGATGGCAGTCAAGGAGGTCTCGGTATGGACCTTTCGCGCCATCGCGCTGCTGGTATCCGGCGGAGTGCTGCTGGCAGTAGCCTGGTTCCGGGGGCAGTCCCTGGTGATCCGGCAGCAGCACTGGCCGGCAATCGGCATGGCCACCGTCTTCTACCTGGTGGTGTGGAACATCGCAAGCACCTATTCGGCGATCCTCATACCCTCCGGCCAGTCCGCCGTCCTTGGCTTCACGATGCCGCTGTGGGCGGGCCTGTTCTCCTGGCTCTTCCTCGGCCAGCGCCCCACCGGACGGTTGCTGGTCGCAATCGTCCTCGGCGGGATCGCAGTGACCCTGCTGATGATCCCCAACTTCGGCGCATACGCCAATGCGCCGCTGGGCCTGGGCCTGGGCCTGCTTGCCGGCATCGGCTGGGCTGCCGGGACGCTGATCCTGAAGCGGCGAGTGATCGACGTGCCGATAACCGTGCTCACCGGCTGGCAATTGCTGCTCACTGCGGTGCCGGTGACCATCGGCGCCCTCATTCTGGGTGATCGCGACTGGTTCATGCCGACCTGGCAATCGATCGCCGTGATCGCCTGGATCGCGCTGATTCCGATGTGCATCGGCAACGTCTGCTGGTTTGCCATCGTCGGCCTCCTGCCGGCGAATGTCGCCGGGCTGTCGTCGGTGATGGTGCCGGTCGTCGCGATGGTGTCGGGAGCGATCGTGCATGCGGAACCGCTCGGGCCCCTGCAGTTGCTGGCGATGGCCTGCAGCGTGGCGGCATTGTCCCTGGTGCTGCTCAAGCCGCGGGCGAAGCCGATGGCGGTCCGCTGAGGGCGGCTGCGCCGTCTCTAAAGGAGACTGCGCCGTTTGACTCCCCCGGGCCTTGGTGCGATCATCGTCCCGCTCCGGGGTGCACGCAGAACGCGTGCTGAGATGGTGTGATTCCGAACCCGCGAACTTGAACCGGTTAATACCGGCGGAAGAAGAGCTGTTGTCCTGATACGCGGCACGAGTTGCCGACCGGATTCGGGATCACCTTCGGAGCACCTGCAGCCAACGCCTCCGAAGGACATCACCGATGAACGCACCCGACAAGCTCGACGCACTGCTTTCGCTGACGCGCGAGCCCTTTCCGGCCTCCTGCAAGAGTTACCTCGACGGCTCACGCACCGACCTGCGCGTGCCGATGCGCGAGGTCGCGCTGACCAATGGCGAGAAAGTCCATCTCTACGACACGTCCGGACCGTATACCGACCCCTCGGTCGCCATCGACGTGCGCCGGGGCCTGCCGGCGGTGCGCAGCGCCTGGATCGAAGATCGCGGCGACAGCGAGCACTACCAGGGCCGTACCCGCCATGCGCTGGACGACGGCACCCGCAACCCGACCCGGGACGAAGCGCGACTGGCTGAGCTTCGCGCGGCCGCCGAGGCACTGCAGCGAACCCCGCAACGCGCCAAGGCCGGCGCCAACGTGACGCAGATGCACTACGCCAGGCGCGGCATTGTGACTCCCGAGATGGAGTTCGTCGCCCTGCGGGAGAACGGCCGGCGGGAATGGATGCAGGAGTACCTGAGCGACAGCGGGCGCGAGCACCGGCTTCGCGGCAACCCGATGGGCGCAAGCATTCCTGCCTTGATCACGCCTGAATTCGTCCGCGCAGAGGTGGCGCGGGGCCGCGCCATCATTCCCGCCAACATCAACCACCCCGAGATCGAGCCGATGGCGATCGGCCGCAATTTTGCGGTGAAGATCAATGCCAACATCGGCAACTCCGCGGTGACTTCGTCGATCGAGGAAGAAGTCGAGAAGCTGGTCTGGGCGATCCGCTGGGGCGCGGACAACGTGATGGATCTGTCCACCGGCCGGAACATCCACACCACCCGGGACTGGATCGTCCGCAATTCACCGGTGCCGATCGGCACGGTTCCGATCTATCAGGCACTGGAAAAGGTCGGGGGTGTCGCCGAAGACCTGACCTGGGAGATCTATCGCGACACCCTGATCGAGCAGGCCGAGCAAGGCGTGGACTACTTCACCATCCACGCCGGCGTGCGGCTCGCCTTCATCCACCTGACGGCCAATCGCCGCACCGGCATCGTGTCGCGCGGCGGATCGATCATGGCCAAGTGGTGCATCGCGCACCACCGGGAAAGTTTTCTGCACGATCACTTCGAGGACATCTGCGACATCATGAAGGCCTACGACGTGAGCTTCTCGCTCGGCGACGGCCTGCGCCCCGGATCGGCCGCCGATGCGAACGACGAAGCGCAGTTCGCGGAACTGCGCACGCTCGGCGAATTGACCCGGATCGCGTGGAAGCACGATGTGCAGACGATGATCGAAGGCCCCGGGCACGTGCCGATGCACCTGATCCAGGCCAACATGGACGAGCAGATCAGGCACTGCCACGAAGCCCCTTTCTACACGCTCGGCCCCCTGACGATCGACATCGCGCCCGGCTACGACCACATCGCCAGCGCCATCGGCGCGGCGATGATCGGCTGGATGGGCACCGCCATGCTGTGCTACGTCACGCCCAAGGAGCACCTCGGCCTGCCGGATCGCAACGACGTCAAGCAGGGAATCATCGCGTACAAGATCGCGGCCCATGCGGCCGATATCGCCAAGGGCCATCCCGGCGCGCGGGCGCGCGACGACGCCTTGTCCAAGGCCCGCTTCGAGTTCCGCTGGCATGACCAGTTCAACCTCGGGCTGGATCCCGACACCGCGCGCGACTTCCATGACGAGACCCTGCCCAAGGACGCGAGCAAGGAGGCTCACTTTTGCAGCATGTGCGGCCCCAAGTTCTGCTCCATGAAGATCACCCAGGAAGTGCGGGAGTACGCGGCGAAACAAGGCGTGGAGGAACGCGAGGCGCTCGAGCGTGGCATGGCCGAGAAATCGGCCGAATTCAAGGCCGCTGGCGGCGAACTCTACATCCCGATACGTCCCGCCGGCTGACCGGCACCGCGCGCACCCCCGTCGCCCGCGGGCCGCTCGCCCTCCCCGGGCGGCCAGTCCAGCGGCCGGGGCGGTATGCGAGGCATGGGCGGCATTGGCGAGCGCGACGGGGGCGCCTCCCGCGGTAGGTCGTCCTGCTGCTCCTCGATCATGTCCATCGGGCACCCCCCTTCGGGTTCACGGCCTACACCGCAGCAAGTGGCCTGCCTGCTCCGTCCGCCAGGGCGAGCGCCGCCGACCGTTCTCGCTGTAACGCAGCAGCCGCGGGGTCTACGGGAAAACGTGGCCGTACGCCGGCCAGAACGGACTTCACCGGCCTCGGCGCACCGGCTACCATCCCGGCTTCCATCGTCGGCGGACCGGCCTCGGTCCGCCGACGATCTGCCGGAACGGTTCTGGCCGTGCGGTATTCGGAATTTCAAAACAACAGGAGGCAACATGAATCAGACGTTCAAGGCCACGATCAAGGGGCTCGTCGCCACTGCAGGACTGGGCATCGCGCTCGGATCCGCGCAGGCGCAAACCGTGCTGAAGTTCGGGTTCGGCCTGAATCTCCAGGCCCACTACGGTGTCGGCGCGGTCTACATGCGCGACAACATCGAACAGCGAACCGGCGGCCGCTACCAGATCGAGCTGTTCCCCAACTTCGCCCTCGGCGGCGAGCGCGAGATGACCGAAGGCGCTCAGCTCGGCACGATCGACCTGGTCACGACGTCGTCTGGCCCGGTCGGCAACTTCGTGCCGGACACGCTGATCACCGACATCCCGTTCCTGTTCCGCGACTACGCGCAT
>JBBRJB010000119.1:0-7077 GCA_038220085.1 Burkholderiales bacterium | reverse complement strand
CTCGGTCGGATCCAGGGCCGCTATCTGCAGGTGAACCTGCCGGAAATCGGCAGCACCTGGCTCTACGAGGAGTCGACGGGTGACGCGGGCAAGCCGGTGATGCTGATGCTGCACACCGCCGGCGCTGACGCGCGTCAATGG
The DNA here is from genome assembly GCA_038220085.1 of Burkholderiales bacterium. GTDB lineage: Bacteria > Pseudomonadota > Gammaproteobacteria > Burkholderiales > Burkholderiaceae_E > Lautropia. Next base: position 6,936 of record JBBRJB010000119.1, on the reverse strand, counting down.
CATGCCCTGATGACCGACGACCGACTGCTGGCGGACTGGCGCATGCTCGCCTTCGACATGCCGTTTCATGGCCGCTCGAGCCCGCCGCTTCACTGGCGCGGCGATCCGTGGCGGCTCGACACGCACTTGTACCTGCAGACCCTCGACGCCTACCTCGATGCCGCCGGCGTCAAGCGCGCGACCATCCTCGGTTGCTCGATGGGGTCCGCGGCCGGCCTGGCCTTTCTCGCCGAGCGCCCTGCCCGTGCACATGGCGCGATCCTCCTGGAGGCGCCATTCCGCTCGCCGGGGCGTCGCTCGCCGTTCCTCGACCATCCTGCCGTCCACGCCGGTCGCATGTCGGCAGCCTGGGTGCAGGCGCTGCTCAGTCCTGGCAGCCCCGCCGGCCGACGCCGGCGTGCGACCTGGATCTACGGCCAGGGCGGGCCCGGCGTCTACGAGGGCGATCTCGGTTTCTACAGCGACGAATTCGATGCAGCCGATTATGTGGGCCGCATCGACACCCGCGTCACGCCGCTCTGGCTGCTCACCGGAGAATACGATTACTCGGCGACAGTGGCCGACAGCAGCAGGATCGCGGACGCCATCCCGGGCGCGCAGTTCCAGGCACTGCCCGCCCTCGGCCACTTTCCGATGGTCGAGAACCCCGCGGCGCTGCTGACCACGCTGCGCCCGATTGCCGCGGCGATGGCCAGGGCCATCGCCGGCTGACCTATTCGTCCCCAACCCCACTCATCGCCGCAGGAGACAAGCATGACGACACGTCCCGAATTCGATTCCCCGCAATTCGCCAAAGGCCTGAAGATCCGCAAGGAAGTGCTGGGTGCGGAGCACGTCCAGAAGTCGCTGGACGGCGCCACCGATTTCACCGCCCCGATGCAGAAACTGGTCACCGAATGGTGCTGGGGCGAACTGTGGTCCCGTCCAGGCCTCGATCGGCGCACCCGCAGCATCATCAACCTGTCGATGCTCTCGGCCCTGAACCGGCCGCATGAAGTCCGTCTGCATGTTCGCGGCGCCCTGAACAACGGCCTGACCCAGGAGGAGATCACCGAGATTCTGCTGCAGGTCGCCGTCTATTGCGGGGTTCCCGCCGCACTCGACAGCATGAAGGTGGCGGCCGAGGTGCTGGCAGAGGAAGCCGCCAAGGCCAAGTCCGGGGGGGCCGCGTCATGACGTCGGGCACCGGCCCGCGGATCGGCTTCATCGGCATCGGCGCCATGGGCGAACCGATGGCGGCCTGCCTGCTCACGGCCGGCCACGCTGTCGCCGTCTACGACAGCCGCCCCCAGCGCATGCGCGAGTTCGTTGCCGCTCACGGCGGCGGCGAAGCGGCCTCCCTGGCGCAACTCGGGGCCGAAGCGGACGTGATCGTCATGATCCTGCCCGACAGCGCCATCGTGAGCGAGGTGCTGTTCGGGGGCGCCGGCCTGGCCGCGACCCTGCGCCCCGGCTCGGTCGTCATCGACATGACCTCGGGTGTGCCTGGCGTCACGGTCAAGCTGAGTGAACGTCTCGCGACCCAGGATGTCGTCATGTTCGATGCGCCGGTGTCCGGGGGCGTTGCCCGGGCGGTGACCGGCAAGCTCACCATCATGGCGGGCGGCGCTGCCGGCGCGATCGATGGCGCGATGCCGATCCTCGAGGCGATGGGCTCGGTCATCCGCACCGGTGCGATCGGCACCGGCCACGCGATGAAGGCGCTGAACAACCTGGTGTCATCCGCCGGATTCCTGATCGGCGTCGAGGCCTTGCTGATCGGATCGCGCTTCGGCATCGACCCCGAAACCATGGTCGACGTCCTCAATGTCTCCACCGGCATGAACAACAGCACGCAGAAGAAGTTCAAGCAGTTCGTCCTGTCGCGCAAGTTCGACTCCGGATTCGCGCTCGGCCTGATGGCGAAGGACCTGACCATCGCCCTGGGCATCGCCCGGGATCATGAGGTCAACGCGCCCTTCTCCGGCCTCTGCCGGGATCTCTGGTCAGGCGCCAGCACCGTGCTCGGACCGCGAGAGGATCACACCGCCATGGCGAGGATGAGCGAAATGCTCGCCGGCTTGGAGATCGCAAGGGTTCAGGAGGACGACGCGGCTAGCTGACGTCCCAGGAGCCTGTCCATCAACCACGCATTGAGGTCGGCCAGGACCCGGGCGCGATCGGCAGGGAATTCGTTGAAGACTTCGTGATAGAGCCCCGGGTACTCGCGCAGCGTCCCGATTTCCGCGGGAAGGCGGTCATGGAACCGTCGCGCGCTGTCGACATCGATCAGGCGAGCGGCCGAAGCCGCGCTGGTCGTAGCCGCGAACCTCCACGCCGATCGACATCAGCGACCGCGCGACATGGTGGTAGCGGCCGACGTGCTCTCCCAGGCCGTGGACCAGCAAGGCGCTGCCGCGCCGGCTGGTGCCAGTCGGCAGCAGCCAGTCCTCGACATGCAACGCCAGGCCGTCGGCGGTCTCCAGCGATCGGGTGCGGGTCCTAACTAATCATGCGTCGCCGCCGGCCTGCCGCTCGCCCGCTCGCGGGCCGGCATGTCCATGGCCATCGCGGCCGCGTAGGCCGAGGCCCAGGCCCATTGGAAGTTGTAGCCGCCGAGCCAGCCGGTGACGTCGACCGCCTCGCCGATCCAGTAGAGGCCGGGCAATCGTCGGGACTGCAGCGTGCGCGGATCGAGTTCGCCGGTCGCCACCCCGCCCAGCGTAACCTCCGCCTTCTTGTAGCCTTCCGAGCCGGCCGGCTCGACCTGCCACCGGTTCAGCCCCTGCCCCAGCAGTCGCAGATCGGCATGGCCGGCCTCCGCCAGCCGCTGCTGGCCGAAGGTCTCTGCCAGCCCAGGCGGGCGCGCCGCCCCGACCCACACCTGGGCCAGGCGTCGCGGCAGGATGCCACCGAGCACCGTGAGCAGTTGCTGGCGCCGACCCTCCCCGGCCTCGACCAGGGCCGCGCCGTCCTTGATGTCGATCAGCCGCCGCGGCAGATCGAGCCCCGGCGCCAGGTCGATATCCAGACGTTGACCGGGACGCCAGTAGCTCGAGATCTGCAGGATGGCGGGACCCGACAGGCCGCGATGGGTGAACAGCAGGTCTTCCTCGAACCGGGCCGCTGCCGGACGCGAACCGCGAGCACCGCCACCATCGTCGCGACGGGCAGAAGCGGCCACCGAGATCGCAACCGGCAGGGCGACACCGGCCAACTCCACGAACGGCTGCCATTGCCGGGCGGAGAAAGTCAGCGGCACCAGCGCCGGCCGGTGCGGCACAGTCTCGACCTGCCAATGGGCGGCAAGCTGCCAGGCGAAGTCGCTGGCGCCGATCGCCGGTATCGACAGACCGCCGGTGGCGATGACCAGGTTGGCGGCGGCAATGTCGCCCTGGTCCGAGCGGATCGCGAAGCCGCCGCGGTCGCCGGCGTCTGCGCCTGCGAGCCGGTCGATGCCGCGGACCTGCACCGGGTGGCGGATCGACACCTGCCCCTTGTCGCATTCCGCCCGCAGCAAGTCGATGACCTGCTGGCTCGAGTCGTCGCAGAACAACTGGCCGAGATGCTTTTCGTGAAAACCGATGCGATAACTTCGCAGCAGGTCGACGAAGCGTCCGGGCGGATAGGACTTGAGCGCATGACGCGCGAAGCGCGGGTCCTGGGACAGGTAACGGCTCGGATCGGCGCCGCTCAGGTTGGTGAAGTTGCAGCGGCCGCCGCCGGAGATCCGGATCTTCTCGCCGAGGCGACAGGCGTGATCGAGCAGCACGACCTTGAGGCCGCGCTGGCCGGCAATGCCGGCGCAAAAAAGGCCGGCCGCGCCGGCGCCGATGACCGCAAGATCGAAGCGTTCCACCCGCCGATGATAGACTGCGCGCCATGCTGGTCCTCGGTATCGAAACTTCCTGCGATGAGACCGGTGTGGCGCTGTACAGCACGCGCGACGGCCTGCGCGCGCAGGCCCTGCACTCGCAAGCCGCCATGCACGAGCAGTACGGCGGCGTGGTGCCGGAACTGGCCTCGCGCGATCACGTGCAGCGGCTGACCCCCCTGATCGAACAGGTGGTGGCGCAAGCCGGTTGCACGCTGGCGGACATCGATGCGATCGGCTACACCCAGGGGCCCGGACTCGCGGGGGCGCTGCTGGTGGGCGCGGCGGTGGCCACCGCGATGGCCTATGGCCTCAGGAAGCCGGTGATCGGCGTGCATCACCTGGAGGGCCATCTGCTCTCGCCGCTGCTGTCGGACGATCCACCGGCATTTCCTTTCGTGGCATTGCTGGTCTCGGGCGGCCATACGCAACTGCTGCGGGTGGACGGTGTCGGCCGCTACGAACTGCTCGGCGACACGGTCGACGACGCGGCCGGGGAGGCTTTCGACAAGAGCGCCAAGCTGCTGGGCCTGGGCTACCCGGGCGGACCGGCCCTGTCCGCACTGGCCGCCACCGCCCATCCCCCGGCCGAAGGATCCGGCCCGGGCCGCCGCTTCGTCCTGCCGCGGCCCAAGTTGCGTTCCGACGATCTCGACTTCAGCTTCAGCGGCCTGAAGACCGCCGTCCTGACGCAGGTCAAGCGAGGCATCGCCGACGAGCAGAAGGCCGAACTGGCGCACGAGGTCGAACAGGCGATCACCGATGTCCTGGTCGCCAAGTCGGTGCGCGCGCTGGAGCAGACCGGCCTGACCCGGCTGGTGGTGTCCGGCGGCGTCAGCGCCAACGCGGTCCTGCGCAGGAAACTGGCCGACGCCCGGGTGGCGGGCCGTCCGGTCGAGGTCCACTTTCCGGCGCTGGCGCTCTGCACCGACAACGGCGCGATGATCGCCTTCGCGGCAGCCCTGCGCCTGCAGGCCGACCCGCATGGCGCCGCCGTGGGACCCACGTGGACGCCGACGCTGAACTTCGACATCAAGCCGCGCTGGCCGCTGACCGGCCTCGAGCCGGTCCCGACGGGAACATCGGCTCCCGGCTGACGCCGTGCCCGCGCCGGCCCCCGCCCTGCCCGCGCCGGCCCCACCTCATCCGCCCGATCCGCGACTCCTGCGCAGCAAGGGGGTGAGCAGCAGCGGCGCGAAGTACATCGGGATCTGGGCGATGCCGACATAGAGCGAGAAGATCTCGCCCGCTGTGCCCGCCGTGATCACCAGCATCAGGCCGACATTGCGGTTGCCGCTCAGCACCGCGGCGGTGTAGGCGCCAACCGTGCCGCTTCGCTGAAACAGCAGGAAACCGGCGAGATGCAGCAGCACCGCGGCGGCGCAGGCGGCCAGCAGCAGCAGGCCGATCACTTCGGGCTCACTGACCAGTCGCGCCGTGACGCCGTCCATGACGGCAATCGCGAAGATCACCAGCAGCAGGACATTGGTGCCGCCGAGCGCAGCGTCAGCCTGGCGCAGGCGCTTGAGGCCGATTGCGCGCCGCAGGGCCCAGGCCAGCAGGAACGGCACCGCCACCAGCAGCGTCACCCGCAGGAAGAACGGCAGGAGATCGACTCGGATGCCGGCTTCGGGCAGCAGCAACGCGACCAGCGGCGTCAGGGTCAAGGGCAGCAGCAAGGTCGACGCGACCGTGGACAACGCCGCCAGCACGCCGTCCAGGCCGAGGATCAGCGCAAACACCGCGGCCGATCCGATCGGCGGCGCCGCCGCCTGCAGCAGCAGCACCAGACGCAAGTCAGGTGGCAGGCCGGCCAGCGCCGTGCCGTACCAGACCAGCAAAGGGGACAGTACCAGTTGCCAGAGCGCCAGCGTCGCCGGCAGCGCCGGACGCCTCCCGAGATCCGCGAACCGGCGCCAGTCCAGGCGCAGCAGGGCCCCGGTCAGCGTGCCGATGACCGCCGCGGTGAGCAAGGGGCGCATCAGGCTGGCCAGGCCGGGCAAGGCGATGCCGACGAAGACGCCGGCGGGCAGCGCCCACCGAGCCTGCCGGCTCAGGAACGCCAGCAGGCCGTGCAAGTTTCAGTGCTCTGGAATGGCGCTGCGCCGAACTGCCGGGTCAATCACCGTACCCGGGCATTTCGCGATCGAGCACCCGCATCATCGCCTCGAAGAAGAGGCGGTCGCGTTCGGCGCGCGGATGGCGGTCGTTCTCGTGCGGAACCTGCACCTGCTTGATGATCTCGTCGGGGAGAACCTGCAGCGGTTGTCCGGTGCTCATCGCCAGGACCTGCGCACGGCATACCCGCTCGAGTTTGTACAGGCGCCGATAGGCCTCGGCCACGGTATTGCCGACCACCAGCACACCGTGGTTCTTCATGAACATCACGTGCTTGTCGCCGGCGAGCAGCGCCGCCAGACGTTCGCCCTCGCCGAGTTCGCCCGCGGTGCCGCCGTAGTGATCGTCATAGGCGATGTCGCCACAGTAGAAGGCTGCAGACTGGCTCGCGGGCAGCAGACGGTTGTCGCGGAGCATGTTCAATGCCACCGCCCAGGTCTGGTGGGTGTGCAGCACGACCTTCACGCCGCAGATGCGATGGATCGGCGCATGGATGCACTGCGCTGAGAGTTCGACCGTGCCTTGGCCCTCCAGCGTGGCGCCCGACTCGTCGAACACCATCAGATCGCTGGCCCGCGCCTCGGACCAGTGCCGCCCGAACGGCAGGATGAGGTAGCGGTCGTCCTGCCCGGGTACGGTCATGGTGAAGTGGTTGTCGATACCTTCGTCGAGGTCGTGGAAGACGGCCAGACGATTCGCGGCCGCGAGGTGGATCCTCGCCTGCGTGACGGCATCGGTTGCGCGCGTGCCGGAAATCGGATGAACGGACATGGGTGGACCTCGGGTAGCGATCGATCGTAGGGGACAGTATAAGACCGCGGCGGCCCCGGCGACCGGGTCGCCGGCAGCGGCAGGTCGCCGGGATTGGCCGGCTGCCGGCACCGGGAGCCCTGGCCTGGCCATGACATCATGCGGGCTACGCCGACGACCGCCATGACAGACGAATACCAGATCCAGATTCCACC
>JBBRJB010000118.1:0-7081 GCA_038220085.1 Burkholderiales bacterium | reverse complement strand
GGTGATCTCACCCGCCAGGACGACCAGACCGGTGTTGGTCAGGGTTTCCGCAGCGACCCGGCTGAGCGGGTCCTGGGCGAAGATCGCATCCAGGATTGCATCGGAGATCTGGTCCGACACCTTGTCCGGATGACCTTCCGAAACGGATTCCGACGTGAATAGAAAATCGCTCATGTACTTCTCCTTGATGAAACAAGCCGTGGGCACAGGCTGAATGCCGAATGGCGTGTCAGCCGGCGTTGCCAGCTTCGGAGAAGCCGCGACGCTTTAGCGGAATTGTTGTTTGCCCTCGCCTTCCGGCAGGGTGCGAACGCACTGGTACTTCTGCCACTCCGCAAGTTGTCCCTTTAACTCAGTGGCGTTGCAATTATAGCTAAGCGTTGGGCGCGGTTCAGCGGAACTACGTCACAACCCGCAAAATGCGGCCATGTTGTTGTGGCTGCTCCGCTCGCTCGCGTCGTTTCCGCTGTGGCTCCTTCAGGCAGTGGGAGCGCTTGGCGGACTTCTCGCATGCACCCTCAGTGCTGGTTTTCGCCGCAAAACTGCCGATAACCTGCGCACAGCGGGGCTTTACCGCCCGCAACTGGCCCGCGCCAGCGCCGCTGCGGCTGGTCGAGCGGCGTTGGAGACCTGTTATATCTGGTTCCGGCCGACGCAAGACCTGGTTCGCAAGAGCGCTTTCGACGACTTCGCTCGTCTCGCCCGTACAACAGAGCAGCGCAAGGCGCAGGGTGACCGGCGCGGCGTGATCGTCCTGACGCCGCATATCGGCAGCTTCGAGATGGGGGCCCGTGCCTACGCCTCGGTGGCACCGATCACCGTGCTCTACAAAGCGCCCCGCCGGGAGGACTTGCACGAGGTCCTGAAGTCTGCCCGCAGCCACCCGCAATTGACTGCAGTGCCGGCCGACACCGGCGGCGTGCGCGCGCTGCTGCGGGCGCTGCGGCGCGGGGAAGCGGTCGGCATCCTGCCGGACCAGGTGCCCTCGGCCGGCGACGGCGCCTGGGCTCCCTTTTTCGGGCGGCCAGCCTTTACCATGACCCTTCCGGCGCGCCTGGCCGAAAAGACCGGCGCCGAGGTCTACCTGCTGGCCACCTGGCGCAGGCCCTTCGGCCGGGGCTGGGACCTGCAGCTGGAGAAACTGGACGGCGTTCCGACGCCGGAGGTGATCAACCAGGCCCTGGAGGCCATCATCCGCCAACGCCCCGACCAGTACGTCTGGAGTTACAACCGCTACAAGGGGCCGCCCGCGCCTGCAGTTGCCGCCATGGCGACCGACGATGTCTGATCTCGCTCTGAAGATGCTGCGCGCGCTGTCGGCGGTGCCGCACCACTGGCTGGTGGTGATAGGCAACCTGCTGGGCAGCCTTCTCTACTGGTTGGCGGGGCCGCGGCGCCGGATTGCCCGCACCAACCTGCGGCTGTGTTTTCCGGACCTGACGGAGGCGGAGCGCACCCGGATCTCCAAGGCTCACTTCCGTTACTTCGCCCGCAGTTTCTTCGACCGCTTCGTGCTCTGGTATCAGCCGGCGGATCGGATCAAGGACCTGGTGCAAGTGCGCGGCATGGAACACCTGGAGGCGGTGGCCGGCAGACCGCAGATCCTGCTCGCCCCGCATTTCATCGGTCTCGATGCCGGCGGCACGCGCCTGTCGATCGACCGCCAGGTCATCTCGATGTTCGCCCACCAGAAGAACAAGGTGTTCAACGAGGCCATGCGCACCGGTCGCGGCCGCTTCAACGAGGCGATCCTGCTGTCGCGCCAGGAGGGCTTGCGTACCGCCATCCGCACGATGCGCGATGGCGTGCCGTTCTACTTCCTGCCGGACATGGACCTGGGCCCGCGCGATTCGGTGTTCGTGCCGTTCTTCGGCGTTCCCGCGGCAACCGTCACCTCAGTGGCCCGCCTGGCCCAGATGACCCGGGCGGCGGTGGTGCCTTGCGTCACCGAGATGACCGCCGAAGGCTACATCGTGCGCCTGTATCCCGCCTGGGAGGACTATCCCGGCGAGGACCTGGTGGCTGCGACCGCCCGGATGAACCAGTTCATCGAGGCCCGCGCCCTGGAGATGCCGGCCCAGTACCTCTGGACCCACAAGCGCTTCAAGACCCGTCCGCCGGGGGAGCGCGGCTTCTACGGCCGGGCGGTCGACACCACCATGATGGCCGGCCAGGAGGCTGCGGAGTGAAGCTGTCGTTCACCAAGATGCAGGGCGCGGGCAACGACTTCGTGGTGGTCGACGCGACCCGCACGCCGGTGGCGCTGACGCCACAGCAGTGGCGGTGGGTTGCGCACCGCCAGTTCGGCGTGGGGGCCGACCAGATCCTGGTGGTGGAGTCGCCGGATGCCGCTGCGGGCGATGAGGCGGCCGGGGTGGACTTCGTCTACCGCATCTTCAATTCGGATGGTGGCGAGGTCGAGCATTGCGGCAACGGTGCCCGCTGCTTCGTCAAGTTCGTGCGCGACCGGGGCCTGACCGACAAGCGCGCGATCCGGGTGCGCACGCGCTCGGGGCTGATCGAACCGCGCCTGCAGGACGACGGCCGGGTCGAGGTCGACATGGGGCCGCCGGTGTTCGAACTCGCGCAGGTGCCGTTCAGTGCCAAGGGCCTGACGCCACGCCCGGCGGGCGAGGCGCAACTCTGGCCGCTGGCGCTCGGCGACCAGCCGCCAGGCGCGGGCGCGCCTGTGGCGACCCGCTGGATCGAGGCGATCTCGATGGGCAACCCGCACGCGGTGCAGCAGGTGGAATCGGTCCGGGAGGCGCCGGTGCTCAGCGAGGGACCCCTCATCGAGCGCCATCCGCGGTTCGCGCGCCGGGTCAACGCCGGCTATATGGAGATAGTGTCCCGCTCCCTCATCCGCCTGCGGGTCTGGGAACGCGGCGCGGGCGAGACGCTGGCCTGTGGGACCGGCGCCTGTGCCGCTGTTGTCAGCGGGATACACCGGGGCCTGCTCGACAGTACCGTGGACGTCCAAACCCGGGGTGGTCAGCTTACTATCCGGTGGGAGGCAACGACGCCCCGGGCGCCGGTCCTGATGACCGGCCCGGCCGCTACCGTTTTTTCCGCGAGCATCGAGGTGCCGGACGATCCGGTCCTTCCCGGCTGATCCGGCTGATCCGACTTACGCCGGCGGCAGCAAGACATCGACAACCGACACAAGAGTCCTATGAGCCCAGTCACGCAGGCCGTCCTTCCCGAACCCACTGTCGACGCCAGCGACGACGGCAGCGGCCGGGACGGCACTGAGATCGGTGACGCGGAAGTGGCCGACTGGCTGCATGTCCATCCCGAGTTCTTCGACCGCCACGCCGACCTGCTGGCGGAGGTCCGGATCCGCCATCCGCACGGGGGACGTGCCGTCTCGCTGGTCGAGCGCCAGGTGCTGGTGCTGCGTGAACGCAACAAGGCGCTCGAATCGAAGATGGCCGAGCTGATCCATATCGGCCAGAACAACGACGCAATCGGCTCGCGCCTGCAGCAGCTGACCCGGGAACTGCTGCGAACCAGCGATGCCGCCCGCCTGCCGGAAGTCGTGGTCGAGGGCCTGATGTCCGGCTTCGCGGTCCCCCAGGTTGCCATCCGCTTGTGGGGCGTCGACGGCGTGGCCGGGCCTTTCAGCGACGAGGTCTCCGCGGAGATGCGTCGTCGCACGGACGAGATGACCCAGCCCTACTGCGGACCGAACTCGCATCCGGAGGCGGCGGCCTGGCTCCCGGAAGGGGGCGAGGGCACCGCCTCGATCGCGATGCTCGCCCTGCGGCTGGAGCGGACAGCGGACGCAAATCCCCGCACGTTCGGCCTGCTGGTGCTGGGCAGCGCCGACGCCGGCCGCTTCCAGGCGGGCATGGGCACGGCCTTCCTCGAGCGGATCGCGGAGATCGCCAGCGCCTCGCTGTCGCGTCTGCTGGGTTGACCGAGGGATGTTGCGGGCAGGTGCAGGCGGGCAGGGATGGACAAGTCAGCGGATGTGGCGGCCTACCTGGCGCGGCTGGAAACAGAGCGCGGCTATTCCCCGCACACGATATCCGGATACCGCCGGGACCTGACCACGCTCCTTGGTCTGCACCGTCAGACGGCCGGAACGACTGCAAGCTGGATCGACATCACTGACGCGCATGTGCGCCGCTGGATCGCGCAACTGGCGCGGCAGGGGCTCGCCGCCAAGTCGCTGGCGCGGATGCTGTCGGCATGGCGCGGCTTCTTCGACGCCCTGGCCGAGCGCGGCCTGGTCACGCTCAATCCGGTCCGGGCGGTGCGGGCGCCGAAGCTGCCGCGGCGCCTGCCCAAGGCCTTGTCGGTGGACCAGGCGATGCAACTGGTGGCCGAGCCGGCGGACGGAAGCGGCGACCACGGATTCGAGTCGGTGCGGGACCAGGCGATCCTGGAGCTCCTCTACTCGAGCGGCCTGCGGCTGTCGGAACTGACTTCGCTGGACATGGAGTACATGCACGGCGGACGCGGCGGCTACCGCTCCCTCGGCTGGCTGGATCCCCAGGCCGAGGAAGTGACGGTGCAGGGCAAAGGGGGCAAGAAGCGGTCGGTGCCGGTCGGTCGTCCGGCGCTGAACGCGCTGGCGCTATGGTGCGCGGCGCGGCGCGACTGGCTGCTGCAGCATCCGGATCGCGAGACTCCCGCTCTTTTTATCACCCGTCGCGGCACCCGGCTGTCGAACCGTTCGGTTCAATTGCGGCTGAAGCGGCTGGCGGTGCAGCGCAGCGCATCGGCCGCGGTCCACCCGCACGTCTTACGCCATTCCTTCGCTAGCCATCTGCTGCAGTCGAGCGGCGACCTGCGGGCGGTGCAGGAACTTCTGGGCCACGCCAACATCGCGACCACCCAGATCTACACTGCCCTCGACTTCCAGCGTCTGGCGGCGGTCTACGACGCCGCCCATCCCCGGGCCCGCCGCCGCAGCTGATCGTTCCACGCCGGCGCTGCACCCCTGCAGCCGCCGCCATAACCGGATCGACCGGCCTGGGCCCCCTTGGAAATCGGGGATTTCCCCATATATACAAGGTTTTACGGCGAAGCGCGTACAATCCGCCCCCTTGAGCGGGAAGCCGGCGCCCGAGCCGGGGCGTCCAAGCAGCATCCGTAGTACCCGCCCGGCGTTTGGAGTGTGGTGAAGATGGCAGACAAGCATATTGCAGCGACGATCCTGACCGGATTCCTCGGTAGCGGCAAGACGACGTTGCTCAACAAGATCCTGCACGAAAACCACGGCCTGAAGATCGCGGTGATCGAGAACGAGTTCGGCGAGGAAGGCATCGACAACGACTTGCTGACGCAGCAGACGGGCGAGCAGATCGTGGAGATTAACAACGGCTGCATCTGCTGCACCGTGCGCGGCGACCTGATCCGCATCCTGTCGGACCTGAAGGCCCGCCGCGACGCCGGCGAAATCAAGTTCGATCGCGTGGTCATAGAAACCACCGGTCTCGCCGATCCCGGTCCGGTCGCGCAAAGTTTCTTCATGGACGACGAAATCGCGGACAGTTACCTGCTGGACGCGGTGATCACCGTCGTCGATGCCAAGCACGGCAACCAGCAGCTGGACGAGCATTCCGAGGCCCAGGCTCAGGTCGGGTTTGCCGATCGCATCCTGATCTCCAAGACCGACCTGGTGACGGCCGATGAACAGGAAGCCCTGCGCCAGCGCCTGGTCAAGATCAATCCCCGCGCCACCATCCGGCCGGTCCAGTTCGGCGACGCCAAGGTGGCGGAGATCCTGGACATCAAGGGATTCAACCTGAATGCGATCCTGGAAATCGACCCGGATTTCCTGGAAACCGACGAACACACGCATGACGACGAGATCTCGTCGTTCATCTTCAAGTCCAGCAAGCCCTTCGATGGGCTCAAGCTGGAGGAGTTCCTGAGCGGCATCGTCCAGGTCTACGGACCGGACCTGCTGCGATACAAGGGTGTGCTGTATGTGAAGGGCTCGGATCGGCGCATGGTGTTCCAGGGGGTACACATGCTGATGGGCGCGGATGCGGGCCGGAAGTGGGATCGTGGCGAAAAGCCGTCGAGCAAGATGGTGTTCATCGGTCGAAACCTGCCGAAGGAAACTTTCATGCAGGGTCTGGGGCAGTGCCTGGCGTAGGCTGGGCCGCTTCCTTTCGTTGTTCAGCGCAGGCAAGCCCCCAGGGGCGGACTGCAGTCGGCAGTAAGAGTGAAGGAAAATACTATGGTTGGTACCAGACAAGTCAAGGCGCTGACCGAGGCCGAACTCACCAGGATGCCGGAATCGGACTACATGAATCCGGCTCAGCTGGAGTTCTTCCGGGAACGGCTCAAGTCGATGGAACAGGACATCCGCACCAACGCGGATGAAACCACCGAGCACCTGAGGGAGACGGTCATCGTCCCGGATCCTGCGGATCGAGCCACGATCGAGGAAGAGCATGCGCTGGAGCTACGCACCCGCGATCGCGAGCGCAAGTTGCTGAAGAAGATCAAGCAGTCGCTTGATCGCATCGATGCCGGCGATTACGGCTATTGTGAGGAGACCGGCGATCCGATCGGAGTCCCGCGACTGCTGGCGCGTCCGACGGCGACCTTGTCACTGGAAGCCCAGCAGCGGCGCGAATTGCGCCAGAAGCTCTACGGCGACTGACGCCCCGCCCCATACTCCGGCAGGCTCCTAGGTCTGCCGACCGGGCAGGGACGACCGATTGACGGCCAGAAAGACAGGCGGCGAAGCCGGCTTGCGATGCTACACTGAATTTCAGAATTCAAGGGCGACGGCAAGTGATTTTTTCGATCTTCGGCAAGAAAGAAAAGGCAACCCTGCGACGCAGGGATAGCGATCCGGCCACTACCCTGCGTGGCGGCCCCGCCACCAGCACGGCCACGACCACGGCGATCCATCAGCGCGAGATAGCAAGACGCACGGCTGAGAAGATCGACCTGATCGAATCGCAGATGAACCTGGCGATTCCCGCCCGCGTGTCCAAACCGGAAGCCCGCCAGGCAGACGCGCTGCCTCCCGCCGCGCCCAAGCCCGCGCCGCCGGCGAGCATCGACGAGGGCGGCATGGTGATGTTTCCCGCTGCCCGCCCGCCGTCTGCGG
>JBBRJB010000117.1:0-7083 GCA_038220085.1 Burkholderiales bacterium | reverse complement strand
GTATTGGAGAACAGCAGATGTCAGTCAAGGAAATTTACCCGGCCGGCCGTCTTTCGGCGGCATTGATGCTGGCGCTGGCGCTCGCAGCCTGCGGCAGCACGAAACCGGCGCCGGTCGTCAATCGCACCAACCTGCCGCCGGCGCCGCAGGCGCAGCCCCCATTCACGATGATTCCCGGCCAGACCGGGATCGGGCAGCCATTGCCGCCCGCGGTCTCGCCGACAGCCGTGCCTGGCTCAGTCACGATCCGGCCCGGAGAGGGCCAGGTAACCGGCGTCGAGGCGTCGCCGGTGCGCAGCGGCAGCATCGAGTCCGCCACGATCCAGACAACGCCGTCTGCCGGCGCGCCCGGCGATCCCAACCTCAAGACCGGCCCCAAGGGATTCAAGCGCCCCTATGGTGACATGGCGGCGGTCGATCCCGCCGCCATGCAACGGGGCAGCACGACAGGCGCGGACACCTCTGCGCCGGTGGTGATCGCGACGACCATCCCGCCGGCAGTGGCGACCGCCCCGCCCGCCATGCCCGCCGTGCCTGCTGCGCCCCCTGAAAAGCCCGCCCCGGCCGCCGCCGGCGGTACCGGCTTGCTCGACGGCGTCGCCTTTGCCTGGCCGGCGTCGGGTACGGTGCTGCAGAATTTCGATGAGACCAGCAGCAAGGGCCTGGCGCTGGGCGGCAAGGCCGGCGATGCGGTGCGCGCCGCGGCGGATGGGCGCGTGATCTTCAGCGGCGCCGGCCCGCGCGGCTACGGCAACCTGATCATCGTCAAGCACAGCAACGAACTGCTCTCGGTCTACGCCCATAACCGCAGCCTGGCCGTGAAGGAAGGAGAGACCGTCAAGCGCGGACAGAAGATCGCGGAACTCGGCAACTCCGGGACGGACAAGCCGAAGCTTCATTTCGAGATCCGTCAGCAGGGCAAGCCGATCGACCCGATCGCCGTATTGCCCAAGCGATGACGCCTTCGCTGGTCTTCGACATCGAGACGATTCCCGATGTGGCGGGCCTGCGGGCCGCGTGGGACCTGGCGGACCTGCCGAGCGACGAATCGGTTGCCGAGGCTGCTTTCGAGCGCCGGCGCCTCAAAGTCGGCCATGATTTCCTGCCGCACCACCTGCACCGGGTCGTCGCCATCAGTTGCGTGTTCCGGGACGCCGACGGGGTCCGGGTTCGCAGTCTGGGGGCACCTGAGGACGAGGAAGCCAAACTCATCCAGGATTTCTTCCGCACGGTAGATCGCTACAAGCCGCAGATCGTTTCCTGGAACGGCGGCGGATTCGACCTGCCTGTGCTGAACTACCGAGCGATGATCCATGGCGTACGCTGTCCGCGCTATTGGGAGACCGGCGATAACGACCGGGAATTCAGGTACAACAACTATCTCAACCGCTATCACGGGCGTCATCTCGAACTGATGGACCTGCTGGCAATGTTCACGGGGCGGGCCAATGCACCCCTGGATGAGATGGCCAAGCTGTGCCGATTTCCCGGCAAGCTGGGCATGGACGGCTCCAAGGTCTGGCAGGCCTGGCGTGACGGCCAGATCGCCAGCATCCGTGACTATTGTGAAACCGACGTGGCGAATACCTGGCTCCTCTACTGCCGTTTCCAGTTGATCAGCGGTCGGTTGAGCCAGGAGGAATACCAGGGTGAGATCTCCCTGTTCCGCGAGACTATCGCCGGACTGCAGGGCGCTCATTGGGCCGAGTATCTCGCGGCCTGGCCCGGGTAACCGCCGCCTTGCGTCGCGCCGCCACTTCACCGCCGATCACCCTCGAAGTCGAGTCGCTGGACCTCGAAGGCAATGGCGTCGCGCACCACGAGGGCAAGGTGGTGTTCGTCCGCGGCGGCCTGCCTGGGGAGAGGGTACGGGCGACGGTGGTCCGGCGCAAACCGAGGTTCGAGGTCGCCGAGGTGGTGTCGGTCGATCGCCAGAGCAACAGCCGGGTCACGCCGCGTTGCCCGCATTTCGGCGTGTGCGGAGGCTGCGCCACCCAGCACGTCGACGCGCGCGCACAGGTGGCGTTCAAGCAGCGTGCGCTCGAGGACACTCTCTGGCACCTCGGGCGGGTCAGGGCCCGGAACATCCTCCCGCCGATCGAAGGCCCGACCTGGGGATATCGCTTTCGCGCCAGGCTCACGGTTCGCCAGGTGGCGAAGAAAGGCGGCGTCCTGGTGGGTTTCCATGAGCGGGGCTCGAGCTTCGTGGCGGACATGAGTGAATGCCACACGCTGCCGCCCTTCATTTCGGACCTGCTGTTGCCGTTGCGGCGGCTGACCGAGCGGCTGTCCATTCGCGAGCGGATGCCGCAAGTCGAGGTCGCCGTGGGCGACAGCGAGGGAGGCGCCAACCCGACGGCGCTGGTCTTTCGGGTGCTGGACCCGCCCAACGATGCCGACCTTGCCGAGTTCTGCGAATTTGCTGCCGTCCACCGCATCGAACCCTGGCTGCAGCCGAAAGGCCCGGAGACGGCCTACCTGCTTTGCGATGCGATGGGGAGGCGCAATGCGCCGCAGTCGGCGCTGGCCTACGGTCTGGCCGAGTTCGGGCTGCGAATCCCGTTCCTGCCTACCGAGTTCACCCAGGTCAATTTCGCGATCAACCGGCAGTTGCTGACGCGGGCGGTCCGAATCCTCGACCCCCGTCCCGACGACAGCGTCGTCGACCTGTTCTGCGGCCTAGGCAATTTCACGCTGCCCCTGGCGACGCGCGCGCGACAGGTGCTGGGCATCGAAGGCGCGCCCGGCCTGGTGGCGAGGGCCCGGCAGAATGCCGTCCTGAACCAGGCGGCCCTGCTGGGAGCGGCCGGCGATCCGGTCGGCGTGACGTTCCGTCCGGCCAACCTGTTCAATTTCGAGGCACCCGATTGGGCTGCCCTGGGCCGCGTCGACAAACTCGTCATCGACCCGCCGCGCGACGGCGCCTTGGCGGTATCCCAGGCCCTGGCCACCGCTTCGAACCGTCCAAGCCGGATCGTCTATGTTTCCTGCAATCCGGCGACGCTGGCGCGGGATCTCGGGATCCTGGTCAATACCGGCGGTTGGACACTGAAGTGCGCGGGCGTGATCAACATGTTTCCGCATACCTCGCATGTCGAGTCGATCGCGGTGCTTGAGTAAGAAGAAAAAAGGCACGCATCGAAGAAAAAAAGGGCGCATCGCTGCGCCCTTCGACTTGATCGCGTGACCGCGCTCAGTCTTCTCAGTCGTTGTTGCCGCCCACGATGCCCAGCAAGGCCAGCAGGTTGCTGAACACGTTGTAGACGCTGATGTAGATGGACAGCGCCGCGGTGATGTAGTTGGTCTCCCCGCCGTTGACTACCCGCTGCAGGTCGTACAGGATGAACAGCGAGAAGATCACCACGGCCAGCGACGAGATCGTCAGCATCAGCGCGGGCATCTGCAGCCAGATGTTCGCGATGGCCGCCAGGAAGATCACCATGAAGCCGATCATCAGCCACTTGCCCATGTTGGAGAAGTCGCGCTTCGAGACCGTGGCGATGGTCGCCATTGCCCCGAAGATGACCGCAGTGCCGCCGAACGCGTACATGATCAGTCCCGCGCCGTTCGACAGGCCGAGAACGGAGCCGATCAGCCTGGACAGCATCAGACCCATGAAGAACGTGAACGCCAGCAGCAGGACCACGCCGACTGAACTGTCCTTGTACTTGTTGATGCCGTACATGAAGCCGAAGGCGACCGCGAGGAAGACAATCAGGCCGATGAAGGGGCTGCCCGCGAAGAAACTGAAGCCGGTGGAAACGCCGATCCAGGCGCCCAGGACTGTCGGGATCATTGACAGTGCCAGCAGCCAGTAGGTGTTGCGTAGGACGCGATTTCTCGTTTCGACGCTGGTTACTGCCCCGCCTTGAGCGTAGCGCAGGGAACTTTCGTTAGTTGCCATCGTTCATCTCCATGTTCTTTGTTGCCGGAACTATGCGCGGACTATAACCGTAGTTGCTCTAAGCTACTCAATTTCCTAGAAAAAATACGTGTATTCCGTCCCGCGATGCCCTCCAGATATGGGGTCCCGGTCACGTAAAACAAGCCGTCGGGGCACCCGCGACCAGGCCGATCGGATTCCCCGGGGGTTGGCCCTCAGTTTATCGTGCAGTGCAGTATTCCAGGGCGGGCCTTGCTATACTCAAGGGTTCTCGACGACGGTAGCGCCCGTCGCTAACCATTTGAATCTGATCCGGATATTGCCGGATCCTCCACGGAGTTTGCACATGGCTGTTGAAAGAACCCTCTCCATCATCAAGCCCGACGCCGTGGCGAAGAATGTGATCGGCCAGATCGTTGCCCGCTTCGAGTCTGCCGGACTCAAGGTGATCGCTGCGCGGATGATGCAGTTGTCCACGGCCGATGCCGAGGCCTTCTATGCCGTTCACAAGGAGCGCCCCTTCTTCAAGGATCTGGTGTCTTTCATGATTTCCGGGCCGGTGGTGGTTCAGGTCCTACAGGGCGAAAACGCCATCCCGAAGAATCGCGAGTTGATGGGCGCCACTGATCCGAAGAAGGCTGACAAGGGCACGATTCGCGCGGACTTCGCCGACAGCATCGATGCCAACGCGGTGCACGGTTCCGACGCGGCAACGACGGCGGCTACCGAAATCGCTTTCTTCTTCCCCAGCATGCAGATTCACAGCCGCTGACCCGCCCGGCCTCCCGCGGCGCGGGAGGCGTTGGCGGCGAAGTCCAAGATTACGGAGCCGATGTTGCCGACGTTGATGCCAGCCCCCAGCGAGACGACCGCGACGATGTCGTCATCAGGTCCGTCGCCCGTGGCGGTGCCGGAGCAGCCTGGTGCGGCCGCGAAGGTCAATCTTCTCGGCCTGGACAGGGCCGGCCTGCTGGCCTTGTGCGACGGATGGGGGGAGAAGCCATTTCGGGCGGGCCAGTTGTTGCGGTGGATCCACCAGCGCGGCGAAAGCGACTGGGCCGCGATGACCGATCTCGCCCGCGCGTTTCGGGATCGTCTGAGCGGGCTCGCGCTCATCGAGGCGCCGGCGATCGTCGCCGACCACACTGCAGCCGATGCCACCCGCAAATGGCTGTTCGATGTCGGCGCGGGCAATGCGGTCGAGGCAGTCTTCATCCCGGAAGCGCGACGCGGGACCCTGTGCGTGTCGACCCAGGCGGGGTGCGCAGTCAATTGCCGGTTCTGCTCCACCGGCAAGCAAGGATTCTCGCGCAATCTCGGGACTGCGGAGATTCTGGGCCAGATCTGGCTGGCCAATCGTCTGCTGAGCGCGCCGGGCGCCGTCGCGCGCTGGCAGCGACGTGACGGCCCGCTTGCGGAGGATTCGGACGACGCTGGCGACGATGCGGCGTTGTCGTCACGCCCGATCAGCAATGTGGTGTTCATGGGCATGGGCGAACCCTTGCTCAACTATGACGCCTTGCTGCCGGCCTTGCGCGCCTTGGTGGACGACTACGGATACGGATTGTCTCGCCGTCGGGTGACGGTATCCACCTCGGGCGTGGTGCCGATGATCGACCGGCTGGGCGCTGATTGTCCGGTCGCTCTCGCGGTGTCGCTGCATGCCGGCAACGACACCCTGCGCGACCAGCTGGTGCCGCTCAACCGCAAGTACCCCCTGGACGAGTTGCTGGCCGCTTGCCGTCGCTACCTGGCGGTAGCACCGCGCGACTTCATCACCTTCGAATACGTGATGCTGCGCGACGTGAACGATTCGATTGCCCAGGCCCGGGAGCTGGTGGCGCTGGTGCGCGACCTGCCGTGCAAGTTCAACCTGATCCCTTTCAATCCCTTTCCTGAGTCTGGATTGTTGCGGTCCACCGACCATGCCATCCGTCAATTCGCGGAAGTGCTCGGCAATGCTGGTATCGTCACCACGGTACGCCGCACGCGCGGTGACGACATCGACGCGGCCTGCGGACAACTGGCCGGGGAAGTCGTTGATCGCACACGACTTCGGGACCGGGAGTCGCGCATCACGGTGCACCGGACTGCGCCCGTGGCGGCAGGCAATCGGGGACAAGGATGACAGGAATCAAGGCTGGCCCGCAGGCGCGGACGGCGCAGTGGCGTCTTTGCCTGGCGGGGACAACGCTGCTGGCTGGACTGCTGCTGGCTGGCTGCGTCACCTCCGAGACCACCAGCAACGCCGGCACCGGCCTGCCACCGGGGGGCAGTGGCGGGGCACAACAGATCGCTGGCAACGATCGGACCACCTCTCCGCTTTCCAGTGCGACCACGCAGGGCGACGAAATCCGCCGGCGCGCCAAGATCCGGCTGGAACTCGCGGCCAATCACTACCAGCAGCGCAATTTCCCGCTGGCCTTGCAGGAGGCGGAGCAGGCGGTCAAGCTCGACCCGGGATTCGGTGCGTCCTATGGCATGCTCGGCCTCGTCTACATGGCGATAGGCGACCGGCAGAAAGCGGACGAAAGCTTCCGGCGCGCGCTGAGCATCGACCCCAAGGATGCCGAGTTGAACAACAACTTCGGGTGGTACCTGTGCCAGACCGGACGCCAGCAGGAGTCGCTGGGCTATTTCAGCAACGCGCTGGAGGATCGCCTGTACGCTACCCCGGCGAAGCCGCTTCACAACGCCGGCATCTGCGCCTTGCAGATCGGCGATGAGCCTGCCGCTGAAAACTACTTCCTGCGCTCCTTCCAGGTCGATCCGGCTAACGCGGTGGCGATGTTCAACCTCGGCCGACTGTATCTCCAGCGAGGCAATCTCGAGCGCGCCAAGTTTTACTCGGAGCGGCTGATGAACTCCTACCAGCCCACCGCTGAAACGCTCTGGCTCGCGCTCAAGGTAGCCCGCGCGGGCGGCGACCAGGATTACAGCAGTCAGCTGGCGTCCCAATTGCGGCAGCGGTTCCCGCAATCACGCGAGGCGGGTTTGCTGCAACGAGGAGCATTTGGTGACTGACGAGGGTGCAAGCATCGAAAAGCTGCGGGTAGCCTCGCCGTCGGAACTGGCGGCCGCCCGGGAGTCGCGCCGTATGAGCCAGGTCGACATTTCCCAGCGGATCAAGCTTCAGGTCAAGCAGGTGAATGCGCTCGAAGAAGGGCAGTGGGACACCTTGCCCGGCAAGTCTTTTGTGC
>JBBRJB010000116.1:0-7091 GCA_038220085.1 Burkholderiales bacterium | reverse complement strand
GTCCAGCCGTTGCTTGATGACCCGATCGACCTCGGCCAGATCGCGCATGATTGTCGGGAACGACTCGTAGGGATTCACGGTGACTGCGACTTCATGGCGGCGACTTGGGGAGGGCAGACCTGATGGGGTCAGCACCTGACGGGATCCGGATCGGGGATGGAGTATAAGGGGCCGAATGCGCACCAGGGGCGCACCGAGGGGTTGAATTGACCTCCCGCCCCATACTTTCTATACTTAAGGGTTCCTCTCTCAGAGGAGTGCTTTCAGAAGATTTAGGAAATTGTTGATTGGATCTTTGGAGATTCCCATGTACGCGGTCATAAAAACCGGCGGCAAGCAGTATAAAGTGAGCCCCGGCGACAAAATCAAGGTAGAACAGATATCCGCAGACATCGGAGCCGACATCCAGCTGGACCAGGTACTCGCGGTTGGTAGCGGGGATCAGTTCAGGATCGGTGCGCCCCTGGTGGGCGGCGCCGCGGTTTCGGCAACGGTGCTTGCCCAGGGTCGGCACGCCAAGGTGCGCATCTTCAAGATGCGCCGGCGTAAGCATTACCAGAAGCACCAGGGTCACCGTCAGAACTACACCGAGTTGCTGATCTCGCAGATCGCATCCGAACTCGGCGTGGTGAAGGCGCAAGCCAAGGCGGAAGGACAGACTCAGCCGGGGCGCGCAGAACCCCAGCAGGCGGAGTTGCAGCAGGCTGCCCCCCAGTAAAGTCAGACGCAGGAGCAAGCAATGGCACAGAAAAAAGGCGGCGGTTCCACCAGGAACGGCCGGGACTCGAACCCGAAGATGCTCGGCGTCAAGGCGTTCGGCGGTGAAGTCGTCTCGGCGGGTTCGATCATCGTGCGCCAGCGTGGCACGCGGGTCCACCCGGGCACCAACGTCGGCATCGGCAAGGATCACACCTTGTTCGCGCTGGTCGACGGTACCGTGACCTTCGCAGTCAAGGGCGTGCGCAACAACAGCACCGTCAGCATCCAGCCGATCGCTGCGGCCCAGTAGTCGCGGTGGCCCAGTAGTCGCGGCAACACCCCGGGAACCGCAGGATGGCCTCCGCCCGTGCGGAGCCATTCTGATTTATGAAATTCATTGACGAAGCCCGTATCGAAGTGGTGGCCGGCAACGGCGGCAACGGATCGGCGTCGTTTCGTCGGGAGAAGTTCATCCCGGAGGGCGGTCCGGACGGTGGTGATGGGGGCCGCGGCGGGTCGATCATGGTGGTTGCGGATCGCAACATCAACACCCTGATCGACTACCGCTATACTCGCAAGTTCCTGGCCCGCAAGGGCGAGAACGGTCGCGGCGCCGACCAGTACGGCAAGGGCGGCGAAGACATCGTGCTGCGCATGCCGGTCGGCACCCAGATATACGACGAAATCAGCGGCGAGTTGCTGTTCGATCTTGCCACGGACGGCGAGCGCATCTGCATTGCCCGCGGCGGAGACGGGGGCCTCGGCAACCTGCATTTCAAGTCGAGCACCAATCGCGCCCCGACCAAGGCGACCAAGGGCTGGCCCGGCGAAGAGCATTCGCTCAGGCTCGAGTTGAAGGTTCTGGCCGACGTCGGCTTGCTCGGCATGCCCAATGCCGGCAAATCCACGCTGATCGCGCAGATCTCGAACGCGCGCCCCAAGATCGCCGACTATCCATTCACCACCCTGCATCCGAACCTCGGTGTGGTCAGGATCGAGGCCAACAAGAGCTTCGTGGTGGCGGACGTTCCGGGACTGATCGAAGGCGCCTCGGAAGGCGCCGGTCTTGGTCACCGTTTCCTGCGCCACCTGCAGCGCACCCGCCTGCTGCTGCACCTGGTCGACGTCTTTCCGTTCGACCCGGACCGTGATCCTGTCACGGAGGCGAAGGCGATCGTCGAGGAGTTGCGCAAGTACGACCCGGAACTCTACGCGAAGCCGCGGTGGCTGGTTTTGAACAAGCTCGACATGATCGACCCCGATGAGCGCGACCGGGTCAGCACTGCCCTGGTCGAAGGACTCGCATGGCAGGGCCCGGTGTTCAGCATCTCGGCCCTCACCGGTGAGGGCTGCAAGGAACTCTGCTATGCGGTCGGCCAGTACGTACACGGCCTGCAAGCCGCCGAGACCCGGCCGCTCGACGTGCGTTTCGACCGCGACCCGGTCGACGACACCGAAGGTGAGGCCGAAGATGACGCCAAAGGTGGGGCGCCTGCCCGATGAAGCTTCGGGCCGCGCGAATCGTGGTCAAGGTGGGCTCGACGCTGGTCACCAATGAAGGCAAGGGCCTGGACCATGCGGCGATCGCCCACTGGAGCGAGCAGATCGCCCGCATCCGCCGGCTTGGCGAGGATGCCGGCGCCAGCGTGCCCGAGATCATCCTGGTGTCCTCGGGGGCGGTGGCAGAGGGGATGAAGCGGCTGGGCTGGACCCGCCGGCCACATGAGATGAGCGAACTCCAGGCGGCCGCGGCAATCGGCCAGATGGGGCTGGTCCAGGCCTACGAGAGCAGCTTCCGGCAGCATGCCATCATGACCGCCCAGGTCCTGCTCACCCATGACGACCTGGCGGACCGCAAGCGCTACCTGAATGCGCGCTCGACTCTGCTCGGCTTGCTCAAGCTCGGCGTGGTGCCGATCGTCAACGAGAACGACACCGTCGTCACCGACGAGATCAAGGTCGGCGACAACGATACGCTCGGCGCCCTCGTCAGCAACCTGATCGAGGCGGAACTGCTGGTGATCCTCACCGACCAGGCCGGCTTGTTCACTGCCGATCCCCGCAGATCGGCCGACGCGCGCCTGCTGCCCGAGGTGCGTGCCGGCGATCCCACCCTGGAGGCCATGGCCGGCGGGGCGGGATCCGTAATCGGCCGGGGCGGGATGATCACCAAGGTCCTGGCAGCCAAGCGTGCTGCGGCCAGCGGCGCATCGACCATCGTCTGCTCCGGCCGCGAGCCCGACGTACTGGTGCGACTGATGCAGGGCGAAGCGATCGGCACCTGCTTCGTTGCCCAGACCCCCCGGCTGGCCGCCCGCAAGAAATGGATGGCCGACCACCTGCAGTTGCGCGGTGCGGTGGTTCTCGACCCCGGCGCGGTCGCCGCCCTGATGACCGGCGGCCGCAGCCTGCTGCCGATCGGCGTGACCGAGGTTCGGGGCGAGTTCGATCGCGGAGAACTGGTGGCGATTCTCGAGCCCGCCGGCCGCGAACTGGCGCGGGGACTGGTCAACTACGCGAGCAACGACGCGCGACGCATCATTCGCCATCCCTCCGGCCGCATCGAGGCGATCCTCGGCTTCATCGAGGAGCCGGAGCTGATCCACCGGGACAACCTGGTGCTGCGCTGAGCGCCAGCCGGACTCCTGACCGGCAATGACGGATAATCCTCTCTTCAGATCAACCGGAAGGGAGTGAGCGATGGCAGGCAGCGGCAAATTGAGAGTGGGCTTCATCGGCGCATCGGGCATGATGGGGCACGGCATGGCCAGGAACATCCTCGCCAAAGGCCATCCCCTGGCGTTGACGGTTCACCGCAATTCCGATGCGGTGAAGGACCTGCTGGCCGCCGGCGCCACCCAGGTGAAATCGGCGGCGGCGCTGGCGGCTGCATCGGACGTGGTCTTCCTGTGCGTGACCGGCTCGCCGCAGGTGGAGCAGCAGTTCGCCGGCGACCAGGGCCTGCTGCAAGGCGGACGAAAGGGCCTCTACATCGTCGACTGTTCCACCAGCGAACCCGACTCGACGGCGCGCCTGCGCGAGGCGGCCGAGGCCAAGGGGATGTCCCTCATCGATGCGCCGCTCGCTCGCACCCCTGTGGAGGCGGAGGAGGGACGCCTCAACGTCATGATCGGCGCATCGGATGAGGACTTCCGGGTGCTGGAGCCGGTGCTCAAGACCTTCGCCGAGAATGTCTTTCACGTCGGTGAGCCCGGCGCCGGCCACACCGTCAAGCTGCTGAACAACTTCATCGCCCAGGCGATCTGCACGGCCGCCGCGGAGGCCTTCGCCGTGGGAGCCAAGGCCGGCATCGATCCGAAGAAACTGGTGGAAGTCGTGTCCGCCGGCGGCGTCAATTCGGGCCTTTTCCAGGCCATGAGCAAGACCCTGTCAGGCGACATGCAGGGGATCAAGTTCGGCCTGGACAACGCCCGCAAGGATGTCCGTTACTACACGCACCTGGCCGAATCGAACAACGTGCCGTCCGTGGTCGGCGAAGCGGTGCACCAGACCCTGTGCCTGGCGAGCGCCCTCGGATTCGGCGATGAATTCGTGCCGTCACTGGTGCGCGCTCAGGAACGGCTCGCGGGCGTGAAGCTCGTGCCCTGACCCGCCGCGCAATGAGCGCCATGAAGACCTTGCGAGCGAGCGTGGCGGCAGCAGCCGTATGCGCGGCGCTCGCCCTGCTCGCTGCCTGTGGTGGCGGCGGCTCCGGCGGTTCGGACTATCTTCCGTCGAGCACGTTCGCGGGCAAGTGCGCACCCGACAACTTGCTGGCGCGAGACAGCGCCGGCAATCTGCTGCCGCGCTATGCCGGCGGTACGCTGGCCGACGAGAAGAACTGGGTGCGCAGCTACGTCGACGAGGCCTACCTCTGGTACAAGGAGGTGCCGCAGGTCGACGCGAATGCGCCCGAATACATTGTGAGCCCCGCGCAACGTGCGCTTGAGGCCTGGTTCGGGGCGCTGAAGACGCCGGCCCTGACGGCGTCGGGTGCGCGCAAGGACCGCTTCAGCTTCACCTTGCCGACCGCGCAATGGAATGCCCTGGCCCAGTCCGGCGTCGTCGGCGGCTACGGCGTCGAGTGGGCGCTGATCTCGCGGACCGCCCCGCGCAACATCCGGGCAGCCTATATCGAATCGCAGTCGCCGGCGGCCTCTGCGGGTGTCGTCCGGGGGGACGCCGTCAGGGCGCTGATCGTGGATGGCGTCGAGATCGATGTCGTCAATACCACGGCCGCCTCCGAAATCGCCCGGTTGAACGAGGCCTTGTTTTCTCCGGTCGACGGCAGCCGGGCCACCTTCAGGCTGCGCGCCAACAACGGCGTCGAGCGCGAGGTCACCCTCACGGCCGCCCAGGTCACGACCACCCCGGTGAAGGAAGCGAAAGTGCTGGACGCCGGCGGCACGAAGGTCGGCTACCTGCTGTTCAACGACTTCATCGTGCCCGGTGAAGGGCAGCTCAAGTCGGCGATACAGGGTTTTCAGAGTGCCGGCGTGCGCGACCTGGTGCTGGACCTCCGGTACAACGGGGGCGGCTTCCTCTACATGGCCAGCCAGCTTGCTTACATGATCGCGCCGCCCCCCCGTACCACGGGCAAGATCTTCGAGCGCTCGATCTACAGCGACAAGCGTGACGCCGCCACCAACAGCCCGTCCAGCATCCTTCAGTTCCAGGGCACCAGCAGCGGCGTGGCGGGCAGCAACACGGTGGCGAACTCCCCTTTGCCGAACCTGGGCCTGGAACGTGTCTACCTGCTGACCACCGGCGCCACCTGTTCCGCCAGCGAGTCGGTGATCAACGGTCTGCGCGGTGTCGACATCGAGGTGATCCTGCTCGGCGCCCCCACCTGCGGCAAGCCCTATGGCTTCACCGCCAAGGACAACTGCGGACTCTCCTATTTTCCGGTGGAGTTCCAGGGCGTCAATCAGAAAGGCTTCGGTGAGTTCGCCGACGGCTTCGCGCCCGCCTGCGCCGTCGGCGACGATCTCGAGAATCCGCTGGGCAGCGAGCAGGAGGGCCTGCTGGCCGCGGCGCTGGCCTACCGCGGTGGCGCCAGCTGCGCGGCGATCACCGCCCGCTTGCCCAAAGTTGCGCCGGAAGCCCGCGCCAGCGACCCCGGCTCGGGCGGCCGGACAGCGACGATCGTGCGCCCGCCCGCACGCAGCAACAAGTACCTGACGCCATGAAGCGGCATCCGCTGCGCTCAAACATTTCCGCCCTGGTCCTGCTCCTCGGCGCTGCCGGTTGCAGCCTGCCGGCGCCGGCCGGCCGGGGACCGGGCGGGCCTGCCGCCGGAACCCGCGCGCCGGAGTCTACATCGCCCGCGTCGCCGTCGCCCGCGTCGCCGTCGCCCGCGTCGCCTTCGGCCGCGCCGCCATCGCCCGCGCCGCCTTCGGCCGCGCCCGTTCCGGCAATGCTGGCCGCCGGGTCCCGAGGTGTGCCGGGTGGCTCATCCGTGTGCCTGGCGCAGAGCGAGACCTTCGCGGAGTTGCACAGCGGCAGTCGAGTCATTCTGGGCCCGGCCGCCTTCGCCGACAGCGATCAACTGGTGCTGACGCGCCTGCCCCGGCGTGGCCCGGACGGCACGCTGCTCGACGGCCGTGCCGCACCGCCCCGGCCGCTGGTACTGAGGCTGTCGATGGACCAGCAGGGGTGCCTTGTCCGGCTGGCCGAGGAGGCTGCCGCGCCCGCGGCTTCGGCGGCGCAGGACGAGGTCCCGCGCTCGGCCCGTCTGCCGGATTGCACCTGCCGGCCTCCGGGGAGCTGAGTACGATGTCCACGCTGAGCAACCTGGCTCATCCCCTCGGCATCGGCACCTGGCGGATGGGTGAGGCGCCATCGCGCTCGGCCCGGGAGATTGCTGCGATACGTGCGTCGCTCGATCTTGGCCTGGTCCTGATCGATACCGCGGAAATGTATGCCGACGGCGGATCGGAGGAACTCGTCGGCGAGGCCATCCGCGGCCGGCGGGATGGCTGCTTCCTGGTCTCCAAGGTCCTGCCGCAACATGCGGCACCGGCGGCGATGAAGTCCGCCTGCGAACAAAGCCTCAAGCGCCTCGGCACGGACGTGATCGATCTGTATCTCCTGCACTGGCGCGGCAACCTCCCGCTGGCGCAGACGGTCGAGGGATTTCAGGACCTGGTCGCGGCGGGCAGGATCCGGCACTGGGGCGTATCGAATTTTGACTTGGCCGACATGCGGGAATTGGCCGCGCTTCCCGGCGGCGACGAGTGCCTGGTCAACCAGGTCTACT
This sequence comes from Burkholderiales bacterium, assembly GCA_038220085.1. GTDB lineage: Bacteria > Pseudomonadota > Gammaproteobacteria > Burkholderiales > Burkholderiaceae_E > Lautropia. Next base: position 133 of record JBBRJB010000116.1, on the reverse strand, counting down.
ACTCGCTCTCGGAGCGTGGCGTTGAGTTTGAACTGAAACCCTGGATGGACCAGCGCGACATCGCGACGATGGCTTACTGTCCCCTGGACGAAGGCCGCCTGCCGCGACACCCCGGGCTGCAGGCGCTGGCGGA
>JBBRJB010000115.1:0-7127 GCA_038220085.1 Burkholderiales bacterium | reverse complement strand
CAGGGCCTCTTCGTCTACCGCGGCCGGGGTAATGCCGCCGACGCGGTATTCGCCGCCGGCGAATGCGCCATGACCACCGCGACCTCGGGTCTCTACGCCCGCCTCAAGCGCGAAGCCAAGTTAGCCTACGGCATGTCGACCCTGCCCTACTATCCGGACGTCACCGGGGCGCCGCAGAACACCATCATCGGCGGCGCAAGCCTGTGGACGATGGCCGGCAAGAAACCGGAGGAATACAAAGGCGTCGCCGCCTTCTTCAACTACCTGTCGAGCGACAAGATCGCGGCGGAAAGCCATATGCGCACCGGCTACCTGCCGGTCACGATCGCCGCCTATGAGCTGACCGAGAAATCCGGCTTCTACAAGCAGAACCCGGGCACAGATGTCGCGGTCCAGCAGATGATCCGCAAGATTACCGACAAGTCACGAGGCATCCGCCTGGGCAACTTCGTCCAGGTCCGCGCCATCATCGACGAGGAGCTCGAGGAAGTCTGGGCCGGCAAGAAGGAGCCCAAGGCCGCCCTCGACACCATCGTTCGCCGGGGCAACGAGCAGCTGGAGCGATTCCAGAAGGCCAACAAGTAAGCAGCAACCGGGAGCGCCATCGGGCGCTCCCGGTTCTCTCCGGCCGCCCCGTCAATGTCCCCATCCTCCGCCTCGTCGGCACGCCGGCACGCCGGCGGCCCCAGGACCCCTTCCTCCTATACTCCGACAGGTTCCTAGACCGTTCCTGAAATGGAAAAGCGCGTCCGATTCAAGTCCAAGCTGCTGCCCTGGCTGCTGCTTGCGCCGCAACTGGCCGTGGTGCTGATCTTCTTCTTTCTGCCGGCCGGGCAGGCGCTGATACAGTCGGTGCAGCGCGAGGATGCGTTCGGGTTCAGCACCGAGTTCGTCGGACTGGAAAACTTCGCCGCCCTGTTCAATGACGACAGCTATCTGGACTCGTTCCGGATCACGGCGGTCTTCTCCATCCTGGTGGCGGGCATCGGCCTGAGCATTTCGCTGCTGCTCGCCGTGTTTGCCGATCGCGTCATCAAGGGAGCGGCTTTCTACAAGACCATCCTGGTGGTGCCCTACGCCGTGGCGCCGGCGGTCGCCGGCGTGCTGTGGCTCTTCATGTTCTCGCCCAGCGTCGGTGTCGTGTCCTTCTGGCTGAACCGGCTCGGTTTCAACTGGAACCACCTGCTCGACAGTGACCATGCCATGGCCCTGATCGTGATGGCGGCGGTCTGGAAGCAGATCTCCTACAACTTCCTGTTTTTCCTGGCCGGCCTGCAATCGATCCCGAAGTCGCTCATCGAAGCGGCCGCGATCGACGGGGCGAGCTTCTGGCACCGGTTTCGCACCATCGTGTTTCCGCTGCTGTCGCCGACCACCTTCTTCCTGCTGGTGATCAATATCGTCTTCGCGTTCTTCGACACCTTCGCGATCATCGATGCGACCACGCAAGGCGGCCCCGGGCAGGCCACCAAGATCCTCGTCTACAAGGTCTTCTACGATGGCTTCAAGGGAATGGACCTGGGCAGCTCGGCCGCACAGTCCGTGGTGCTGATGGGGATCGTCATCACGCTGACCGTGATCCAGTTCGGATATGTCGAGAAGAAGGTGAAGTATTGATCCCCCCCGACGCGCCTTCGGCGCCTCCCCCCCAGGGGGGCGCCGCCTGCGGACGGGCGGAGCCCGATCCGCGGCGGCTGCTTGGGGTGGGGCGACTGTTTCATGCGGCGAGCGCTGCCTTTGGCTGGCGTTCGGCGGAGCGGGATTGCAGGTGGAGGTACTGTCTTGATTGAACGCCGCCCCCTGCTCGATTTTGTTTCCCATGCCGTCGTCCTGCTCGGCATCCTGGTAGTCGCGTTTCCGGTCTATCTGACCTTTGTGGCATCCACCCATACCGCGCAGGAGATCGTGCAGGCGCCTATGCCGCTGCTGCCGGGATCGCATCTACTGGAAAACTACATGACTGCGCTGAAGGGCGGCGGCAGCGGTCCCGGCTCGACCGCGCCGGTGGCGCGGATGATGTGGGTCAGCCTGGTGACCGCGCTGGTGATCACCGTCGGGAAGATCGCCATTTCGCTGCTCTCCGCCTTCGCGGTAGTGTATTTCCGGTTCCCACTGCGCATGCTCTGCTTCTGGGCGATCTTCGTGACCCTGATGTTGCCGGTGGAGGTGCGGATCGGTCCGACCTACAAGGTGGTGTCGGATCTTGGCATGCTCAACTCATATGCGGGACTGACGATCCCGCTGATCGCATCGGCCACCGCCACTTTCCTGTTCCGGCAGTTCTTCCTCACCGTGCCGGACGAACTGGTGGAGGCGGCGCGAATGGACGGCGCCGGCCCGATGCGCTTCTTCAAGGACATTCTGGTACCGCTGTCGAGCAACAGCATTGCCGCCCTGTTCGTCATCCAGTTCATCTATGGCTGGAATCAGTACCTCTGGCCGCTGCTGATCGCCACCGACGAAAGCATGTATCCGGTCGTCATCGGCATCAAGCGGATGATCAGCGGCGGTGATACCGGCAATGAGTGGAACATCGTCATGGCCACCGCGATCCTCGCCATGATTCCCCCCACCATCGTCGTGCTCGCCATGCAGAAGTGGTTCGTCAAGGGCCTGGTGGAAACCGAGAAGTAGGCAATGGCATCCATATCGCTTCGCAACGTCATCAAGAAATACGGCATCGGGCCCAAGTCGCTGCAGGTCATCCACGGTGTGAGCGCCGAGATCCTCGCCGGAGAGTTCGTCGTCATCGTCGGTCCGTCGGGCTGCGGAAAGTCCACCCTGCTGCGCATGGTGGCGGGGCTCGAGGAGGTGACCGGCGGGGAGATCGCGATCGGGCCAAGGATCGTGAACGATCTCGAACCCGCCGAACGCGACATCGCGATGGTGTTCCAGAACTACGCGCTCTCTCCGCACATGAGCGTTTTCGACAACATGGCCTACGGCCTGAAGATCAAGAAGCTGCCGAAAGACGAGATCCGTCGTCGCGTTGACAAGGCCGCGAAGATCCTGGAGTTATCCGCCTTGCTGGCGCGCAAGCCGCGCGAGTTGTCGGGCGGACAGCGCCAGCGCGTGGCGATGGGCCGTGCCATCGTGCGCGAGCCCCAGGTCTTCCTGTTCGATGAGCCGCTGTCCAACCTGGATGCCAAGCTGCGGGTTCAGACGCGCCTGGAGATCCAGAAGCTGCACCGGGAACTCGGCATCACCTCGCTGTTCGTGACCCACGACCAGGTCGAGGCGATGACCTTGGCACAACGGATGATCGTAATGAATGCCGGCCGGATGGAGCAGTTCGGCACGCCCGACGAGGTCTACACCCGTCCCGCCACTACTTTCGTTGCCGGCTTCATCGGCGCGCCGCCGATGAACCTGGTGTCGGGCCAGGCGCGCGACGGGCACTTCCATCTGCCCTCGCTGGCGCTGGACTTGCCCGACGGCGCCACGCCGGGCCGCGCCGACACCGTGCTGATGGGCGTGCGGCCCGAGCACCTGAGGCTCGCGGAAGAAGGCTGGCCGATCACCGTCGAACTGGTGGAAGTGCTGGGTGCGGAGAGGCTGCTCTACTCGCAACTCGGCGGCCAGGCGGTCATCGTGCGCACTGATGACTCGACCCTGCATCCCGAACCCGGCGATGTATTGAAAGTCCGCCCGCACCCGGGCAAGGTCCATTGGTTCGACCCGGGCACCGGAAAAAGAATATGACGCCCCCCGAAGCGCCTTCGGCGCCTCCCCCCACTGGGGGGCGCCGAAGGCGGCCGGGCGGAGCCCGATCCGCGGCGGCTGCTGGGAGAGGCACACCATGATGTCTGTTGATTTCGATCATTGGCCTTATCCGGGATGGGCCGCTCATCGCGGTGCCGGCAAGCTTGCGCCGGAGAACACGCTGGCCGCATTCCGGCTGGGTGCGCAGCAAGGTTTCCGGCTGTTCGAGTGCGACGTCAAGCTCAGTGCGGACGGTGTGCCCTTCCTTTTGCATGACGACCGGCTGGACCGCACCACCGACGGAAGCGGGATCGCCGGCGCTCTGCCCTGGCAGGCGCTATGCCGGCTGGATGCGGGTCGCTGGCACAGTCCTGCCTATGTCGGCGAGCCGATGCCGACCCTGCAGCAGCTCGCCGCCTGGGTGTGCGCCAACGGCTTCCTGCTCGATCTCGAGATCAAGCCGACGACGGGCTCGGAAGTCGAAACCGGCCGCGCCGTTGCACAGGCCTGCCTGTCGCTCTGGCAGGGCGCGCAGATCCCGCCGCTGCTCACCTCGTTCCGGCCGGACTCGCTGGAGGCCGCTCGTTCCGCCGCCCCGCAACTGCCTCGCGGACTGCTGATCGACGAGCCTCGGGAGGGGTGGTTCGAGTCGGCACAGGCGCTCGGCTGCGCCGCGATCGTCCTCGAGCACACCCTGGTCGATTCCGCCCTGGTAAAGAGGGCGCATGCGGCGCGGATGCGGGTGGGCGCCTATTCCCCCAACGACGTGCCCGATGTGGACCGGGTGCGGGCGGCCGGCGTGGACATGGTGGTCACCGACGCGGTCGACATCTACTCACCCGCTTCATGACACCGGCGACGAGACCCGCAGACACGCCCGATCCCGCCGCATTCGTAGACGCAGTGATGCGGGTGATCCGGGATGCCGTCGTCCCGTGGACCGTGAACCAGGCTGTCGACATGGCGTGCCTGATCGACTGGGGCGTGGACGGGCTGATCACGGACTATCCTGACCTGCTGCGCGAAGTGATGGCGCAGCGGCCGATGCGGGGCTGCCGCCGCGATTCTCTAGTACTGGCTCTCAGGCACGGTGACGCGAATACCGACGATTTCCTCGGACATCCGTAACTGACAGGAAAGGCGGCTGTTCGATCGACGATCGCTGGCGGTGAACTGCAGCATGTCCTCCTCTCCGGGACCCAGCGGCGGCAGTCGATCCACCCAGGCCGGATCCACGTAGACATGGCAAGTGGCGCAGGTCAGGCCGCCGCCGCAGTCCCCGGCGATGCCATCGACGTTATTTCGCACCGCCGCGCGCATCAGGCTTTCGAATCGGGCGACCTCGACTTCATGCTCGCGACCATCGTTCAATACGAATACTGCCTTGGGCACCGGATTGTTCCTCGAATTGCGGGGCGCAGGACGCCGGATGTCGGACCGGGAAGGACCGGCGCGGTGCCCGTTGGTAACCCGGGCCGGCGCCGCCTGCTTTTGTGGATTGTCCCGCCCGGGTGGTATTTTGCATCCTGAGGCTCCAAGGACTACCTGAATGACCCGACAGCATGCTTGAGCGAACCTTTGCACCGGCTTCGGTGGACTCGCTGTTCTCGGACGCTGCCATGCTGGCCGCAATGGCCCGTTTCGAAAGGGCGCTGGCGCAGGCCCAGGCTTCGATCGGCGTCATTCCCGAGGCGGCCGCGCAGGCCATCAGCCGCGCCTGCAGCGAACTCGGCGACCCCGCGGCAACCGATGACAGCGCCGATACGCTGGCCGCCGGCGGGTTCGATCCCGCGAAACTGTATCCGGCGGCCCGCCACGCCGGAACCCTGGTGATCCCCTTTCTCAAGGCGCTCGGCGAGCAGGTCGCGGCTATCGACGCCGATGCCGTGCGCTACCTGCATCACGGCGCAACCAGCCAGGACGTCATCGACTCCGCGCTGACGATGCAGTGCAAGGAAGCGGGTCGGCGTCTTCTGGATGCGCTCGAGCGCACCGGCGCCGCCACCTGCGTGCTGATCGAGGACCATCGACGATCGATGATGGTGGGCCGCACGCTGATGCAGCCCGCCGCCCCGATCACATTCGCCTGGAAGGCCGCCGGCTGGCTGGATCCGCTCACGCGCAGCCGTCGGCACTTGCGCACGTCGCTGCTGGACGTCGCGGTGCTGCAGTTCGGCGGCGCGGTCGGCACCCTTGCCGGCCAGGGGGTTGCACCGGATCGTACCCAGGCAATCGCGCAACGGCTGGCCGACGCGCTCGGTCTGATGATGCCGGCCGCGTCGTGGCATACCGGGCGCGACCGGTTTGCGCGGCTCGGGAGTGAACTGGCGATCGCCTGCGGCTGCCTCGGCAAGATCGGCACCGACATCGCACTGATGATGCAGGCCGAAGTCGCCGAGGTGTTCGAACCGGCAGGCCTCGGGCGCGGAGGCTCATCCGCCATGCCGCACAAGCGCAACCCGGTCGGCGCCCTGCTCATGCGCGAGGCGGCGCTTCGCTCTCCCGGCCTCGCCAATACGCTGGTGTCCTGCATGGCCGTCGAGAACGAGCGTGGCCTCGGGCAATGGCAATCGACCTGGTGGACCGTCCGGGAGCTTTTCGGTGCCGCCGCCAGCTCACTGGCGGCCGCTGAAGAAGTGCTGGGCGGCCTGCAGGTGAACGTCGCCGGCATGCAGGCCAACATCGACCGGATGCACGGCTTCATCTATTCCGAAGCAATTTCCGCCCATATCGCGCCGAAGCTCGGCAAGAGGGAGGCGCAGGCTTTAGTGTCGGAACTATGCCAGACGGCGCTGGACAAGGGCCTATCGTTGCGCCAGGTGCTCGGTCGCGACACACGGATCTCGGCGGTGATGAACCTCGGCGACCTGGAACGCCTGTTCGACCCCGGCGCCCAACTGGGCGCGACCGGGCAGATGATCGACCAGGTACTGGCGGCCTGGCACGCCAGCCGCTAGGAGTCTGTCATGAACCCAACCCGTCCTCACCGGCCGGGCAGCAACCACGATCGAGGAGACCTGCATGGCATTCGTTGACCGTACCGGCGTCAGGATCTACTGGCGCAGCGACGGCCACCTTGACGCGCCGCCGCTGCTGCTGTCGAATTCCCTGGGGACCGACTGCGCCTTCTGGGACCCGGTCGTGCCCCGCCTCACCGAGTACTTCCGGGTGATCCGGATGGACACCCGCGGCCATGGCGCCTCGGACGCGCCGCCCGGCCCGTACACCCTGGCGATGCTGGCCGATGACGCGCTTGCAGTGGCCGACGCCGCCGGACTGGGGCGTTTCGCCTTCGCCGGAGTCTCCATGGGCGGGGGCATCGGCATGCATCTCGCTATTCACCATGCAGCACGGCTGACCCGCCTGTTGCTGTGCAATACCGCCGCCTCGTTCCCGAGGGAGGTTTTCGACCAGCGGATCGCCGC
>JBBRJB010000114.1:0-7162 GCA_038220085.1 Burkholderiales bacterium | reverse complement strand
GCGGACCCACCAGATCCGGGTCCACCTGGCGAGCATCGGCCACCCGCTGGTGGGAGACCTCACCTATGGGGGGAGCGCCCACGGCGGGTTCGAACGTCAGGCGCTGCACGCCTGGCGGCTATCCCTGCGCCACCCGGCCTCCGGCGATACCCTGACCGTGGATTGCCCGATTCCCGAGGACCTGCTGCGCCTGGGCAGGGAACTCGGTGTGGCCCTGGATTCGCTCTGCCCCACGCCAATCGACGAGGATCCATGAACGCATCACTGCTGCCCGCCGATCGACCCTCCTGGCCGGCACCGGCCGCTGTCTCGGCCCTGTTCACCACCCGGGGCGGCGGCGTCAGCACCGGCGCATGGGGTGACATCCGGGGAAGCGACGGCCTCAATCTGGGCAGCCATTGCGGGGACGAAGCCGAGCGGGTACTGATCAATCGGCAGCGGCTCGCGGGCGAGGTCGGCGGTCCGATCCAGTGGATGCAACAGGTTCACGGCACCAGGGTGGTCGAAGTCACCACACCCGACGAGCAGGACACCCCCCCGGTCGCCGACGCCCAGTTCACCACGACGCCGGGACTCGCACTGGGCGTCCTCGTTGCCGATTGCCTGCCGGTGCTGCTGACCGACCGGGCCGGCGGCCTCGTGGCCGTGGCGCATGCAGGCTGGCGAGGGCTGGCGGCCGGCGTACTGGAGAGCGTCGTCGCGGCGATGCGCACGCGCCGCCCCGACACTGATCTGATGGCATGGCTGGGGCCGTGCATTGGTGCGTCCGTCTTCGAGGTCGGCGACGAGGTGCGGGATGCGTTCGCCAGCGCAGACACCGGCGCGACGGCGATGTTTCGCGCCAGCCTGCGACCCGGGAAATGGTGGGCGGATCTTGCCGGCCTCGCTACCCGGCGGCTCGAACGCATCGGCGTCGTTTCGATCTCCGGCAGCGGCGCCTGCACCGTCACCGATCGTGAGCGCTACTGGAGTTATCGTCGTGACCGCGTCTGCGGTCGCATGGCGGGCGTCATCTGGCTGCGCCCCTGATCCGGCTAGCTGCCGCCGCCGGATCTGGTGTCCTGCCCGCGTTCACTCGCGGCCTGCGCGGCCTGCCTGCTGCGCTGATTGCGCCGGCGCTGCGGCGTGCCCATCAGGTAAAGGAAAAGGGCAAGCGGCGCTGCGCCGTAGAAAATGAAAGTGGCGAATCCGGCCACGACCGACCCTTCGGTCAAGGCCATCAGGAGCACGACATAGATCCATGCGATCGCGACGATGTACACGGTTTCGGTCCGCTCCTTCGATGGCGGGTCCCTGCAGGCGTCCCGGAGCCATTGACCAGAGTACCAGCCGGGATACTTTGACGCCCCCAATGACACAGCGCAGAATTGGTCGAGTGCAATGAAGCCCAGGCACTAATGATCGCACCCGCGGCTACGCCGTGGGGCAGGAGGCACTACTTTGAAGTCAGCAAGATCGGGCGATCGCCCCTTGGCAGCCGGCAACTCCAAGGCAGCCAGCAACGCCAAGACAGCCGGCAACTCCAAGGCAGCCGCCACCTCCAAGGTAGCCGCCACGGCCACGGCGGCAAGCAAGGCCGCGTCGGCGGGCAAGTCCCGCAAGGCCCCGGGCCGGAGCAAGTCCACCGCATCTGACAAGACGCCTGGCAAGCGCAAGACAGCGGGCGGCTCCCGGGCTGGTGCGGCAAAGCCGGACGCCGTAAGCGCAGCGACTGTCACCGCGCCGGGCAAACCGTCGCCTGCGCGCTCGGATGCTTCGGCGTCGCAGGCCGGAGGGCCAGGCAGCAGCGCGTGGAGCCTGGATCCGCAGGGCCTCTTCAAACTCCAGAACGAGTACGTCAACCAGGTCAGCGAGCTGATCGGCCAGTTCGCTTCCGGGCATCCACCCCCCATCCAGGATCGCCGATTCAGCGCCAAGGCCTGGCAGGAACAGCCGCAGTTCGGTTGGCAGGCAGCCTGGTATCTGCTGAACGCCAATTTCCTTCAGAAGACCGCCGGCCTGATCGACGCGGACAAGAAGACCCGGGACCGGATCAACTTTCTCACGCACCAGTGGGTGGAAGCCTGTTCTCCAGCCAACTTCCTCGCCAGCAATCCGGACGCGCAGGCCAAGCTGCTGGAGACCGGCGGGGAAAGCCTGCGCGCGGGCATGGGTAATCTCCTGGAGGACATTCGCCAGGGACGGATCTCCCAGACCGACCTGAATGCCTTCGAAGTCGGCCACAATGTCGGCACGTCGAAGGGGCAGGTCGTCTTTGAAAACGTACTGGTTCAGCTGATCCAGTACGATCCGACGACCGAAATGGTCGGCGCCCGACCCCTCCTGATAGTGCCGCCCTCGATCAACAAGTTCTATATCCTGGATCTCCAGCCGGAGAACTCGTTCATTGCTCACGCAGTGGCGGATGGCAACACCGTGTTCGTGGTGTCCTGGAAAAACGTCAAGAAGGAGCAGGGCAACCTGACCTGGGACGACTACCTGCAACTCGGAGTGGTCGACACGATCGCGGTCGTGCAGAAGATAACCGGCCAGAAAACCATCAATGCGCTCGGCTTCTGTGTCGGCGGCACGGTCCTCTGTACCGCCCTGGCGGCGCTCGCCGCCAAGGACCAGCGGCCGGTCGCCTCGCTCACCCTGCTGACGACGCTGCTGGACTTCGCCGATCCCGGAACCCTGGGCGTCTTCATCGACGAGATGCACGTCGCAATGCGCGAGAAGGCCATCGGCAGCGGCGGGATCATGGCGGGCACCGAACTCGCCACCACCTTCTCTTCGCTGCGGCCGAACGACCTGGTGTGGAACTATGTCGTCAACAACTACCTGAAGGGAGAGTCGCCGCCGCCCTTCGATCTGCTCTATTGGAACGCCGACAGCACCAACCTGGCTGGTCCGATGTTCTGCTGGTACCTCCGACACACCTACCTGCAGAACGAACTCCGGATCCCCGGCAGGCTTACTTCCCTCGGTGAGCGCATCGACCTGGGCAGCATCGGAATCCCGACCTACGTCCTCTGCACCAGCGAGGATCACATCGTGCCCTGGCAGGCAGGATTCACCTCGGCCCAGACCCTCAGCGGGGAGCGGCGCTTCGTGGTCGGCGCGAGCGGGCACATCGCCGGCGTGATCAATCCGCCGGCAAAGAACAAGCGCAGCTTCCGGACCGGACCGGATATCTCAGACCTCGAGGCAGAGGACTGGCTGGCCCAGTCCAGTGAACATGCCGGTAGCTGGTGGCCCGACTGGTCCAAGTGGCTCGCCGCTTACCGAGGCGCCCAGGTGCGCGCACGGCGCGCGCCCGGCGGAAACGGCTTCGAGTCCATCGAACCGGCGCCGGGCCGTTACGTCAAGGAGAAGGTGGCCTGACGCCGGCAGGGCGCGCGCTTCCTGTGCGGATCTGGTTGCCGACAGGCTAGGTACTATCCAGACCTGACAGGTATTGCAGAGCAGCGTAAGCTCGAGGAGTCAGCGCCGGTGTGGGCAGGGCACGGTCGGAAACACGAGAGGGGGTGTTCAGATGGTTCAGAGAGTTGCGTACGTGACGGGTGGTATGGGCGGGATCGGCACCTCAATCTGCCAGCGCCTTGCCAAGGAAGGCCATACCGTGATTGCCGGTTGCGGCCCCAGCCGGGATTTCAAAAAGTGGCTCGGCGAGCAGAAGGCGGCGGGCTATACCTTCCACGTGTCGGTCGGCAATGTCGCGGACTGGGATTCCACCAAGGACGCGTTTGCCAAAGTCCGGGAGGAGCACGGGAATCCGGATATCGTCGTCAACAACGCCGGCATCACCCGTGACGGCCTGTTCCGCAAGATGGCGCTCGACGACTGGCGGGCGGTCATCGATACCAACCTGAATTCGATGTTCAACGTCACCAAGCAGGTTCTCGACGGCATGCTCGAGAAAGGCTGGGGCCGGATCGTCAATATCTCGTCGGTCAACGGACAGAAAGGGCAGTTCGGGCAGACGAACTATTCCACCGCCAAGGCTGGACTGCATGGCTTCACCATGGCGCTGGCCCAGGAAGTCGCGAGCAAGGGCGTGACCGTCAACACCATCTCGCCGGGGTACATCGCCACCGAGATGGTTCGGGCCATCCGCCAGGACGTACTTGACAAGATCATCGCCACCATCCCGGTACGCAGGCTCGGTACACCGGAGGAAATCGGTGCGATGGTGGCCTTTCTGGCCAGCGAGGAGTCCGGTTTCGCCACCGGTGCGGATTTCTCACTGAACGGTGGCTTGCATATGGGCTGACCCTGGGATGACCCCGGCCGCGAGGCCGGGGCGGAAAATTCCGGTCCGCCGGGACGGCACCCCCAACCACGAAACCTGATACATGGCCACGACGACGCGCTTGATCAAGAAGTACCCGAACCGCCGGCTCTACGATACCCAGACCAGTGCCTACATCACCTTGGCCGACGTCAAGCAGCTGGTGCTCGATTCGGAGAACTTCAAGGTCATCGATGCGAAAAGCACGGAAGACCTGACCCGCAGCATCCTGCTGCAGATCATCCTGGATGCGGAGGCGGGGGGCGCGCCGCTTTTCTCCTCCGACATGCTCGCGCACATGATCCGCTTCTACGGCCACGCCATGCAGGGAATGATGGGCACCTACCTGGAACAGACGATGCAGACCTTCGTGGAAGTCCAGAACCGGATGCAGGACCAGTCGAAGTCGCTCTACGACGGGCGCGGCGTGCCCAACGCGGAACTGTGGACGCAGTTCATGCAGGGGCAGGCGCCGATGATGCAGAACATGATGAGCAACTACATCGAACAGAGCAAGAACCTGTTCTTCCAGATGCAGGAACAGATGCAGCAGCAGGCGCGCAACGTGTTCCAGAACTTCCCGGCGAACTTCCCAGCGGGCGGCCATCAGCCCCCGCCGGGTTCCAACGACAAGAAATAGCCTGACCCGGGCCCGTGAGACAATACCCGCTTTGCAATCGCGCAGCGGGGTAGGGGTGTGGTCGAGACAGTTCAGGGATCGGCGCCGTCGATCGGTTTTGTTTCGTTGGGATGCCCCAAGGCCCTGACCGATTCAGAGCGCATCGTCACTCAGTTGCGGGCTGAAGGCTATGACATCGCTGCGCAGTATGAAGGCGCGGATCTGGTCGTGGTCAACACCTGCGGCTTCCTGGACGAGGCCGTCGCGGAGTCCCTGGACGCCATTGGCGAAGCGCTGAGCGCAAACGGCAAGGTCATCGTGACCGGCTGCCTGGGCGCGAGAAGCGCCGACGGCGGTGGCAACCTGATCCGGTCGGTTCACCCGAGCGTGCTGGCGGTTACCGGCCCGCATGCACTCGACGAGGTGATGGGGCACGTGCACAGCCACCTGCCCAAGCCGCACGATCCCTTCACTGATCTGGTGCCGCCTGCGGGAATCAAACTGACGCCGAAGCACTACGCGTACCTGAAGATTTCCGAAGGCTGCAACCATCGCTGCAGTTTCTGCATCATTCCTTCTATGCGTGGCGACCTGGATAGCCGGCCGATCGGCGAGGTGGTTCGGGAGGCCGAGAATCTGCTCAAGTCCGGCGTCCGGGAACTGCTGGTAATCTCGCAGGACACCAGTGCCTATGGCGTCGACCTGAAGTATCGCACCGACTTCGTGGCCGGCCGCCCGGTCAAGACCCGAATGAAGGAGCTGTGTACCGAGCTCGGCGCACTGGCCCGCTCGTACGGGGCCTGGGTGCGCCTGCATTATGTCTATCCATACCCCTCGGTGGACGAAATCCTGCCATTGATGGCGGATGGCTCGATTCTTCCCTACCTGGACGTACCGTTTCAGCACGCGCATCCGGCGGTATTGAAGGCCATGAAGAGACCCGCCTCGGGCGAACGCAACATCGAGCGGATAGCGGGCTGGCGTGCGGTCTGCCCCGACCTGACGATCCGCAGCACCTTCATCGCGGGATTCCCGGGCGAGACCGAGGCCCAGTTTCAGTACCTGCTGGATTTCCTGCAGGAAGCCGGGCTGGACCGGGTCGGATGCTTCGCCTACTCCCCGGTCAGTGGCGCAGCTGCGAACCAGTTGCCGGACCCGGTACCGGCAGACATCCGCGAGGAGCGCCGCGAGCGACTGATGGCCTTGCAGGCCGGCATCAGCGCCGAGCGTCTGAAGCGATTCCTTGGCCGGGAAATGCAGGTCCTGGTGGACCACGAAGCCCGGACCCCCGAGGGCAAGAAATGCTTTCTCGCTCGCTCGGCGGCCGATGCCCCGGAGATCGACGGCATGGTGGTGGTCAAGGCCGCCCCCGGCCTGCGGGTCGGCGAGTTTGCTCAGGTGCATATCACGGCCGCGGATGACCACGATCTGCACGCCGTCGTCGTAGCGACCGGGAAAACCGCGGCGACCGCGACGGCACGGCGACAGCCGGTCAGTCGGGTCGCAGGAGGTTCAGAACCGCGTCCAGCCCGCAGAAGTTGATCGCATAGTCGGTCTGGGCCATCACGATCGGTTTGGCGTGGTAGGCCACCGAGACGCCGGCGTGCGACATCATCTTCAGATCGTTGGCACCGTCACCGATTGCGATCGACTGCGCGGGATCGCAGCCGATCTGTCGACAGGCGTCGAGCAAGGTCTCTGCCTTGCCTTCGGCGTTGACGATGGTGCCGGTCAGTCGGCCTGTGAGCCGGCCGCCCACCACTTCGAGCGAATTCGAGCGCGTTAGATCCAGCCCGAGTTCCGACTTGAGGCGGTCGGTGAAATAGCTGAAGCCGCCGGACACCAGCATCGTCTTGAGGCCCGCACGCTGCGCGGCACGCACCAGATCCAGCGCCCCCGGTGAGAGTCGCAGCCGTTCAAGATAGACCTTCTCCAGAAGATTGACGTCGAGGCCGGCAAGCAGGGCGACGCGTCGCCGCAGGCTTTCGTCGTAGTCGGTGATTTCGCCACGCATCGCCGCCTCGGTGATCGCCGAGACTTCCGCCTTGACGCCGGCAAAGGCGGCGATCTCGTCGACGCACTCGATGGTGATCAGCGTCGAATCCATGTCGAATGCCAGCAGCCGATAGTCGGCGAGTCGCGCATGCGACGGCACGAGGCCGGCGTCGACCCGATGCCTGCGTGCGAGCGCGGCGACAGCGGCAGCGTCCAGAACGGTCTCCTCCCAGACGGCCAGGGCGGACTCCCGCAATGACGGCGGCGCACCGGCGCCG
>JBBRJB010000113.1:0-7180 GCA_038220085.1 Burkholderiales bacterium | reverse complement strand
GGCACGTTTGCGGCTGGCGCCGGGCTAGTGTTCGCTATGCCCATGGAGCATCCCGTAGCAATGCAGCTTCTTGCGCAACGTGTTTCGATTGATGCCGAGCATGGCGGAGGCCTTCAACTGATTGCCGTCGGCCTTCTTCATGACGACCTCGAGCATCGGCTTTTCCACGGCCGACAGCACCATGTCGTAGATGAGGCCGGGCTGCATGCCGGCGAGGTCCTGGAAGTACTTCTCCAGATTGCGGGTCACGGCTTCGTGAATCGTGGGCGGTCTTGTCATTTCGAAACTCTCCCTTGTTCTATGCAGGTGTCGAGCACCTTTTCTTTGTCGGAGAAGAACTGGTCTATCAGTTCGAGTTGCCCGGCCGGATCCTCGCTGAGGTTGATCCGTTGCCGTAGTGCTTCTATGGTGTCATCCGGAGCGCGGCCCTGCGCAATCGCGCGCAGGTACCAGCCGATGTGCTTGCGCGCGGTGCGCACACCGACGTATTCGCCATAGAACGTGTAGTGGTCCTGCAGGTGCTGGCGCAACAGGCTCCAGATTTCACGCCAGCTGGGGCCGGCCAGCCGCTCCCCGCTGGCCAGGTAGTGATCGATCTCGCGAAAGATCCAGGGCCTGCCCTGGGCCGCTCGGCCGATCATGACTGCATCGGCGCCGGTGGCATCCAGGACCTGGCGCGCCTTTTCGGGCGAGTCGATGTCGCCGTTGGCGACCACCGGCAGGTTGATGCCTGCCTTGACTTCGGCGATGGTGTCGTAGTCGACCGCACCGTGATACTGGCAGGCGCGCGTGCGCCCGTGAACGGTGATCATGGCTGCACCCGCCTGCTCGGCGCAGCGGGCAAGCCGCACTGCATTACGGCGGTTGATGTCGACGCCCGTGCGCATCTTCACGGTGACCGGTACCGAGACGGCGCGCACGACGGCATCGATGATCCTCAGCGCAAGCGCCTCGTCGGCCATCAGGGCGGAGCCCGCCATAAGGTTGCACACCTTCTTGGCAGGACAGCCCATGTTGATATCGATGATCTGCGCGCCGCGGTCGACGTTGAAGCGCGCCGCCTCGGCCATCATCGCCGGATCGGCACCGGCGATCTGGACTGCCTTGGGCTCGATCTCGCCGTTGTGGTCGATGCGGCGCGAGGTCTTGACGCTATCCCAGAGCTTCGGATTGGATGCCGCCATCTCCGACACGGCATAACCTGCGCCGAGACGCCTGCACAACTGCCGGAACGGCCGGTCCGTCACGCCGGCCATGGGCGCAACCAGGGTTCTGTTCGGCAGCGTGTAAGGCCCGATGCGAAGTGCCCCGGTCGGACGAATTACGCGTTGACTCACAGGCTCGCCGGCAACGGCAGCACCGGCGAGAGCAGCCCTCGTATGGGGCCGAACAGAGATTGCGAGCATTGCGGCGAACGACGCTCAAGGTGGAGGGGGGAAATCAAGGGAGGGCGATTCTAGCAGGGCTGCCCGCGCCGGGACAGAGGCATTCGTGTCCACCTGGCATGTTCCGCCCGGCGCAGGTGGCTCGCAGGCCGTTCAGCGCTTGCCGAACAGCAGCGCACTCGCCAGTGGCCATCGCACCGGGGGCAGGACATCCATCGCGGTCAGCAGCGCCGACTGCAGCGGGCGCGCCAGCGGCCAGGTGAAACCGGCCGCGAGCAGGTCCGTCACGCCGGTAGTGATCGAGCGGTCCGCTCGGCGCTGCGACGCATAAGACCGCAGCACTTGCACCGGGGCGAGGGCAGGCGTCGAATACTCTGCGTCCGCGAGCAGGCGGGCAAGCTCGAAAGCGTCGCGCAGTCCCAGGTTCAGGCCTTGGCCTGCCACCGGATGCAGGGACTGGGCGGCATTGCCGATCCAGACCTCGTTGCCGGCGGCGCTGCGCTGGCGGCGCACGCGGACCAGCGGCGCCACCGCGACCGGCGAGCAGACCCGCAGCGATCCCAGGACCGACGGGGCGATGCCGCAGTCGCGCAGGGCGTCGTGCAGCGCCGATGCGAGCATCCCGGGCGTCATGGCCGCTCGCGCGGCTGTCGTCTGCGGCCGGTCGCACCACACCACGGCGTAGCGCGCCCCGTGCCCGCAGTCGGCGGGCAGCAGGGCGAGCGGACCGTGGGGCCCGAAGCACTCGTAAGCGGTCGTGCCGGCGGCCTGAGCAGCCACCTCCACGAGCAGCGCGCACTGCTGGAAATCGTGGGACTTGAACCCCTGGCGATCCTGGTCTTGCGTGCCCGGCATGCCGGCCGCGTGAATCGTCACCGTCGCGGCGGCGTCCGACCCTCGGCCGCCGGCGTCCCCGATCTCCGGCGATGCGCCGGCGAAGCCGATCTGCCCGCTGGCCTCGCGCAGCGCCGCGACCAGATCGCCGTAGGGGACCACATGCCCGAGCGCCGCCACGCCGAAATCCCGCGCTTCGATGCGTGTGCGTCCGCTGCGTCCGGACAGCGCCACCTCGATGCGTTCGATCAGCCCGCCGCCCGGCATCCGGATGATGCGGGTGAGCAACTGCCGTGATCCTTCGGAAAGGGCAAGCATGCGCCGCGCCCCGGCATCGCTCTTGCCGCGGGCGGTGTCGGCAGGCATCGCTGGCAGCGGCGGCGAAGGCAATTGGATGCGCCGCGGATCGACACCGCCGCGGACCATGAACAGCGCGCAGGCAAGCGCGACCGGTCCGCTGCCAGCTATCCGGTAGTGCACCGCACTTGCCATGGCGCAGTCTGCTATGCCGGCACCTTCTGCGGCCGTCCGGGAGCCTGCCGTGCTGTCCGGGGACCGGCCTTCTTCGGCGTTCCGAGCTTCACCGGTAACGCCGTCTGCGACATCAGCGCCTCGATCTCCGCTGCGGCCTTGGGCACACCGGCGGTGAGCAACTCGCAGCCGCTGTCAGTGACCAGCGCATCATCCTCGATGCGGATGCCGATGTCGTGGTAAGCCTTGGGTACATCCTCAGCGGCGCGCACGTAGATGCCGGGTTCGAGCGTCAGGACCATGCCGGGACGCAGCCGGCGCCAGGGCCGCTCGCGTGCGGATGTCGATGACTTGCGGGACCCTGGTGACTCGGGCTCGCGGTAGTCGCCGCAGTCGTGGACGTCGCGGCCCAGCCAGTGGCTGGTGCGATGCATGTAGAAGCGGCGATAGCTGCCCGACTCGAGGACGCCGTCGAGGCTGCCCTTGAGCAGCTTGCAGTCGATCATGCCCTGGGCGAGCACCTTGACCGCGGCATCGTGCGGCGCCATGAAATGACGGCCGGGTCGGGTTGCCTTCTCGGCGGCCCGCTGCGCGGCCAGGACGATGTCGTAGAGTTCCCGCTGCGGTGCGCTGAAGCGGCCGTTTACCGGAAAGGTGCGTGTGATGTCTGACGCATATCCATCGAGCTCGCAGCCGGCGTCGATCAGCAGCAGGTCGCCATCCTTCAGGCGGGCATCGTTTTCGCGGTAATGCAGGACGCATGCATTGGCGCCGCCCGCAATGATCGAGCCGTAGGCCGGAAACGGGGACCCGTGACGCCGGAACTCATACAGGATCTCGGCCTCGATCTCGTATTCGTAGCTGCCCGGGCGGGTGCAGCGCATGGCCCGCACATGCGCGCCGGCCGCAATCCCCGCCGCCTTGCGCATGATCGAGATCTCGTCGGCGTCCTTGATCAGGCGCATCTCGTCCAGCAGCCGAGTCACGTCGAGCGCCCGGAAGGGCGCGCTCACGCCCGCACGCGACTTCGACCTCACCGCGCCGAGCCAGCGCTGGATATGTGCGTCGAGGCCCGCGTCGCTGCCGAGCGAATAGAAGACCGCGGGCTGGTCGGCGAGCAGGTCCGGCATCCGCGCATCGAGTTCCTCGATCGGATGCGCCTCGTCGAAGCCGAAGTGCTTGCGAGCGGGCGCGGGGCCGTAGCGGAAGCCGTCCCAGATCTCGCGCTCTTCATGCTTGCTGCGGCAGAAAAGGATGGACCGCGCCCGCGTGCTGTCCGCGACGATCACGACGGCGGCCTCCGGTTCCGGAAACCCGCTCAGGTAGTGGAAGTAGCTGTCAAAGCGATAAGGAAAATCGGAGTCCCGGTTCCTCGGCACCTCGGGCGCGGTAAAGATCACCGCCACGCCGCCGCCCTGGTCGCGCATGCTGTCGGCGAGGGCGGCGCGGCGGCGCGCAAATGCATTCATCTCAGACTCCCGATTCCAATGGATTCCTGCTCGTGTCCGGCAGCCTTGCGACTGCCGCCCAGCAGCCGATCCAGTTCAGACAGCCGCTGTGTGGTGCCGATATCGAACCACAACCCGCCATGGTATTCACCCGCGGCCCTGCCGGCGGCTATTTCCCGCTCCAGGTGGGGGCGCAGCGGCGATTTGTGACCGGGACCGATCCCCCGAAACATCGCCGGGGTGTAGAGCCCGATGCCGCTGTAGGTGAGCCGCGCCGGCAGGCACGCGCCAGCGGCCTCGCCGTGAAGCCGGCCGCCGGCAAGGCGGAAGTCGCCCTCGGCGTGATGCGCCGGATTGGGCACCATCACGCACCAGCAGGCAAGATCCGCGTGCTGCATCTGCAGGGCGATCGTCGCGGCGCGGGCATAGTCGAAATCGCAGAACGTATCGCCGCTGACGACCAGGAACGCCTGGTTCGGGCCTGCGGATTCACCGCCGGCGGTCAGCGAGGGCAGGGCCCGGGCGATGCCGCCGGCGGTTTCCAGTGCCTCGGACTCGGCCGAGTAGGTGATGCGAACACCCTGCGCCGACCCGTCGCCGAGCGCGGCCTCGATCTTTTCGCCGAGCCAGGCGTGATTGATGACGATGTCGCGGATGCCGGCCCGGGCCAGACGCTCCAGGTGCCAGACGATCAACGGCTTGCCGGCGGCGGCGAGCAGGGGCTTGGGCAACCGGTCGGTCAAAGGCCGCATGCGTTCGCCGCGACCGGCCGCGAGGATCATTGCCTTCATGGCGCTCAGAATGTGTAGCCGGACGATGGCGTGCGATTCTCGATGGTCCCGAGTAGCCGGGCCAACGGCGCGAGGTCGACGTATCGGTGCACCACCTGCAGCACATACTCGAGCACCAGAGGCATGTCCTTCAGATAGTTGTCCTTGCCGTCGCGATGATGCAGGCGCGCGAAGATGCCCAGCACCTTGAGGTGCCGCTGCAGTCCCATCCATTCGAAGTCCCGGTAGAAGGCGGCGAAATCCGGCGCCACCGGAAGGCCTTCCTGGCGGGCCATTTCCCAGTAGCGGATGGCCCAGTCGAGCACCTGTTCCTCCTCCCAGCGCACGTACGCGTCTCGCAGCAGCGAGACGAGGTCATAGGTGATCGGACCATGGACCGCATCCTGGAAGTCGAGGATGCCGGGATTGCGCCCCGGCGGCAGCACCATCAGGTTTCGGGAGTGGTAGTCGCGATGCACGAAGACCGAAGGCTGGGCGACATTGTTCTCCAGGATCAGGGCGAACGAGTCGAGCAGCACCCGCCGCTGATTGTCGTCGAGATCGACCTGCTTGTGCCGGTGCAGATACCACTCGGGAAACAGCATGAGTTCACGCTCGAGGATCTCGCGGGAATAGTCCGGGAAGACGCCGCGGGCGCTGGCCTTCTGCATACCCACCAGGGCGAGCAATGCGTCCCGATAGAGCCTCGGCGCAGAGCCGGCATCGAGACGGCTCAGGTAGGTCGTGCTGCCGAAGTCGCTGAGCAGCAGGAAACCCTGATCGAGATCGGCCGCCAGTACTTTCGGCACATTGACACCGGCCCTGTCGAAGACTGCCGCCGCATGCACGAATGGGCGGCAGTCCTCCTGCGGCGGGGGCGCATCCATGACAATGAAGGATGGCACCTCGGCGGTCTTGCCGGCACCGACGCGGAAGTAGCGACGGAAACTGGCATCATTGGAAGCCGGCGCGAGGCTGCGCCGGTCGAGCACAAAACGATCGCTGATCGAATCGAGCCATCGGTCCATCATCTGAAGTCGTGAATCGGTATCTGGTGGCATGTGCGCTTGCGGGTCCTTGTCGCCAGCCGGCCTCGGCCGGTACGGGTACCTATAATAGTGAACCTGCCAACCCCGCGATCCGACCCCACCGGCACAGTGTCTCTTACTTCCCGATATTCCCTCATCAGATTACTGGGTCACTGCACGGTAGCGCTGGTGCTGACACCGGGCGTGCAGGCCCAGGCCCACCGCGATGACAGGGCACAGAATCGGGACGCCGCCATGCCCGGCGATCAGCCGATCCGCCTGAAGCTTGCGCCGCAACTCGATCTGCAGCCTCGACGCAACGACGAGCCGCTTCCCACGTTCGGAACGTCCAACCGCGTGTCCACCCGCCAGACACCGGATGGCACCCAGACGGTGCTCGACGGTGCGGCGGAGCTGCGCCGGCGTGGCACCTTGCTGAGAGCGGATGAAATCCGCTACTACGAAGGCAGCAGCACGGTCGAGGCGGAGGGCGGCGTCTCGATAGTCCAGGGCGGCACCCGCATCACGGGCCCCAGTCTGAGGCTGCAGCTCGACACCAGCGAGGGTGTGTTCGAGTCGCCGACCTACAACCTGCCGCGTGGCGGCGGTCGCGGCAAGGCCGACCGGATCGAGATGAAGGGACCTGGCAGGTTCCTGCTGTCCAACGCGACCTTCAGCACCTGCCGGCCGGACAACGAGGACTGGCGCATCGAGGCGCGCCAGATCGATATCGACCAGGACGACCAGAGCGGCACCGGCCGCAGCGGCAGCCTGGTTTTCAAGGACCGCAAGGTCCTGAGCCTGCCGGTGTTGTTCTTTCCGATCGGCAACGAACGCAAGAGCGGGGTGCTGACCCCGTCGCTGTCGGTGACCTCGCGCGTCGGCGCCGAGGTGACCGTGCCCTACTACTTCAACCTGGCGCCCAACTACGACCTGACCGTGTCGCCGCGCCTGAGCGTTCGCCGCGGCCTGCAACTGAGCAGCGACTTCCGCTATATCTTCCGGCCGATGGCCGGCGAACTGCTTGCGGACTATGTACCCGACGACCGGGTTGCGGGGCGTGAACGCTATTTCTACAGTTCGACCAACAGGATCAGCAACGTCAACGGCTGGAACGGCGGCTGGCTCGTTAAAGGCGTGTCGGACGACAATTACTTCGTCGATTATTCGCGCTCGCTGGTGGGGGCTTCGGAGCGATCCCTGCCACGCGACGCCTTCCTCACACGTGACTTCAACCAGTGGAA
>JBBRJB010000112.1:0-7190 GCA_038220085.1 Burkholderiales bacterium | reverse complement strand
GATCGGCCGGGCCGACCGCGACAGCCGCAAATGCACGGACAGGATCAACCAATGACGGCCCTCCGAGGTCTTGAAGAAACTGCTCCGGTAGCCGAAATCGCACTCGGCGGCCGTGAATTGGCGGCGCACGCCGCTGCGCAGGTTGACTGCATCGACCGCGACTATCCGATCGGCCACTTCGACGCCATAGGCGCCGATGTTCTGCCAGGGAGCAGCCCCGACCAGCCCTGGGATGAGCGACAGGTTCTCCAGGCCGAACCAGCCCTGCGCCAGGCTCCAGCGCACGATCTCGTCCCAGACCTCACCGGCCGCGATGTCCAGCACCACGTCGACACCGTCGTCCGAAAGCACCCGCCGTCCCTGCAGGCGGACCAGAACCAGTGGTTCATCGACGTCGCGGGCGAACAGCAGGTTGCTGCCGCCCCCCAGCACCAGCGGTGGTCGTTCCCCCCCCGCACCCGCGACTGCCTTCAGCAGCGGGTCGAGTTGCTGGAGATGGTCCAGGCGCCAGGCGCACAGTGCCGTCCCCGCCACCCCGAGCGTGGTCAACGGCTTGAGCGCCAGATTGCGCAAGGGCTGGAGCATGGACGCGGATGCCTCGGCGGCGGCGATCAACTGGGCAGATAGGAAAGTCGCACGTAGATCGGCGCAAACGGTTCGGCCTGGGTGATCTGCACCAGGGTTTCCCGTGCCAGTTCGAGCATTGCAACGAAAGTGACGACGGCAACCGGAATGCCCTTGCCGGCATCGAACAGATCCTGAAACTCTGCAAATCGCCTGGTCTGGAGCGAACGCAGGATGATCGTCATGTGCTCGCGCACCGACAGCTCCTCCCGATGCACCAGATGGTGCTGTACCAGCCGGGCTCGCTTGAGCACATCGGCCCAGGCGCTCTTGAGGTCGATTGCCGTCACCTCCGGCAACCTGACCTCGGCGGTCTGGTCGACCACCACCTGCGCTTGCACGAAGTCCCGTCCGACCAGCGGCAGCCGGTCGATGCGCGCCGCGCCGATCTTGATCATCTCGTACTGCAGGAGCCGGCGTGCGAGTTCGGCCCTCGGGTCCTCGACCTCCTCGTCGCTGTCCGCCTTCTTCACCGGCAGGAGCATTCGCGACTTGATGTCGATCAGCACGGCTGCCATCAGCAGGTACTCTGCCGCCAGCTCCAGATTGCGGACGCGAATTTCCTCGACGTAGGCGAGGTACTGGCGCGTCACCTGCGCCATCGGGATGTCCAGAATATCGAAGTTCTGCTTGCGGATCAGATAGAGCAGCAGGTCAAGCGGCCCCTCGAAGGCGTCCAGCAGCACCTCCAGCGCATCCGGCGGGATGTAGAGGTCGTTCGGCATCCGTCGAAGCGGCTCGCCATGGATGCGCGCGACGATCGGCAGTTCCAGTTGAGCGCCGGGCGCCGGCGCCGGCCTGCCGGCGCTGAGATTGACGACGGTGCCGGTCAAGACGAACGCCGCCTGCTCAACGCTGGGTCTGATAAGGGTAGGCCTGCTGCGGGACCCGCGACTCGAGTTCCTGCTTGCGCCTTTCCAGGTCGAGAGGGTCGCTATCCCAATAGATTGCCCGGCCACGGCGTTGCTCGGCCTCCAGCGTCGGGCGGTCAGCCTTCAGTTTCCGGATGAATAGCGTGGCGTCGGATTCGTAAGCCATGTCGGCGGGGTCCATGCGGCGGGCGTTCAGTGGGGAGATTGTAGTGGAGTCGTCGATCGGGGCGGTTCCCACGTGACAAGGAGCCGACATGAGGACATCAGATCGCCAAACCGCCCCCGGGCGTAGTCCCGCCGGGCGTGGCCTTCTGGCCAGACTGGCCGGGGCAGCCTGCATCGCCGGGATGCTGGCAGGTTGCGACTACGTAGCGCAGAACGAACTGGTCGTGGGTCGGCACACCGAACAGGACGTGCGCGCCTTGATGGGCACGCCTGCAGTCGTATGGGAGGAGGAAAGCGGGCAGAAGAGGATGGAGTATCCGCGTGGCCCGATGGGGACGCAGACCTGGTTCGTCCACATTGCGCCGGACGGCAGGTACCTCGGGATGGCGCAGGCGCTGGTCGCGGCCAATTTTGACAAGATCAAGGTCGGGATGTCGACCGACGACGCCCGCTGGATCCTCGGCCGCCAGACCGAAATCACCCCCTACGCCCTGGCCCGAGAGGTGGTCTGGAGTTGGCGTTACGAGGGTGATGCCCAGAAGACGATGTTCTTCCATGCCCATTTCGACCGGCAGACCGGTCGTATCGTCCGGATCAGCCGCACCGAGGACTGGAAAACCCAGGGCTGACCCGCGTAACATCGGCGCAGCGGCCGGGACTCGCCCGGGCCTGAGCGGGAGGTGAGATGTTTCTCAGAAATTGCTGGTATGTGGCTGCGTGGGACCATGAACTGATCGACGGCAGGCTGCTCGCGCGCACCCTCATGGAGGAAGGCATCCTGCTGTATCGGGGCGAGAGCGGCAAGGTCGCGGCCCTGAGGGACCGCTGCTGTCATCGCGGCGCCTTGCTGTCGATGGGCCGGCGCGAGGGCGACTGTATCCGGTGCATGTACCACGGGCTCAAGTTTGACGCGACCGGCCGATGCATCCAGATCCCGGGCCAGGAAAACGTTCCTCCAAAGCTCGGGGTGCAGAGCTATCCGGTGGTTGCACGAGACCACCTGGTCTGGATCTGGATGGGGGATCCTGCCAAGGCCGATCCGTCGACGATCATCGACTTCCCCTATCTGAGAGATCCACGCTGGAAGGGCATGCCGGATTACCTGCACTACGACGCCAATTACCTGCTGATCATGGACAACCTCAGCGACTTCGCGCACCTCGCTTTCGTGCATACGCGGACGCTGGGTGGGTCCGAGGAATACGCCTTCAAGACGCGGCCGGTCGCCATGGAGCGCCTGGTGCGCGGATTTCGGGTGGAACGCTGGCATATGGACAGCGCGCCGCCGCCGTTTCACCGAAAGGTGATTCCGGACAAGTCCGCCAATGTCGACCGCCGCAATATCGGCCACATGCACATTCCGGGCACGTTTTTTCTGGAGTCCCTGTTCGCGCCGGCGGGCAGCGGCGCGGAGAAAGGAAATCTGCAAGGGGCTCGGCAATACCGCAACTGCCAGTTCATGACGCCCGAGACGCGCCGCAGCACCCATTTCTTCTGGAACTATCTGAACGATTTCGAAGGCGACGACGCCAACATCTCGCGCTCCCTGCACGCAAGCCTGATCGAGGGGTTCATGGAGGACAAGGCGATCATCGAGGCCCAGCAGAAGACGATCGATGCCGATCCCGATTTTCGGATGCTGGCAGTGGCGGCAGACGGCCCGCTGATGCATTTCCGGCGGGTCCTTGACGGCCTGATCGCCGCAGAGGTGGCGGAACGGATTGCCCCTGCAGCCGGCGCAGCAGCGGCGTCGGTGGCGCATGAACTCGGATGACGTCGACGTCTTCTGTCACCGCGCCCGGGCGGATCAGGAGCCCGCCCGGATCATGTCGTAGGCCGCATCGAGCCGCGGCACGATGTTTTCCGGCCCGATGACATTCAGGAAACCCGAACGCCTGACCAGCGACAGCGGTTGTTCATTCAGTTCGGCGAGGATCAAGCGCCCACCTTGGCGTTCCAGGTGTCGATGCAGGCCCTTGAGCGCGTCGAGCCCGGTGGTATCCAGATTGATGACCTGATGCATCTCCAGGACCATGATCCGCGGCAGGCCCTCCGCCGGATTGAGGAGGGCTTCGAGCTTGCCGACAGAGCCGAAGAAAAGTGATCCGAATATCCGCCAGACACCGACCGTGAGGCCGCTCGCCGGGTTCGCCAGGTCCATGGGCAGCCGTACCCTTTCGATGCGGGTGAGCGAGGAGACCCGCATGATGAACATCAGGCTCGCGAGAATCAGGCCGACTTCCACCGCCACGGTCAAATCGAAGATCACCGTCAGCAGGAAAGTGGCCAGCATGACCACCCGGTAGTTGTTCGAGAAGTGCCGCAGGTGTGCGAACGCCCGCCACTCGCCCATGTTCCAAGCGACGAAGAGCAGGATCGCCGCGAGGATCGCCATCGGGATGTACTGCGCCATCGGCGCCAGCAGCAGCATGAAGGCCAGCAGCGCCAGGGCGTGCACGATCCCGGCAACCGGCGTCCTGGCCCCGCTTCGGATGTTGGTCACCGTGCGCGCGATCGTGCCGGTGACGGCGATGCCGCCGAATAGCGGCGATACGAAATTGGCGACGCCTTGCGCGACCAGTTCCTGGTTCGGATCATGACGCTCCCCGATCATCCCGTCGGCAACCCGCGCGCACAGGAGCGACTCGATCGCCCCGAGAAAGGCGATGGACAGGGTGGGAGCCACCAGATTCTGAGCGGTTTCCCAATCGAACGACGGTAGCTCGATCGCCGGCAGCTGGCGCGGAATCCCGCCGAATCGCGTTCCGATCGTCTCCACCGGCAGCGCCCAGATCCAGACCGCCAGCGTGCCCAGCACGAGGACGACCAGCGGACCCGGAATCGCGCGGGCTGCAGCCACGACGCGCGTCCGCACGGAGACGGGTGCAGCGGTCGGGGCCGAAGTCCGTGCAGCGGGCCGCGACGGCAGATCCGGATCCTGCGGCACTTCTGCGAGCGCGGTTTCCTTCTGATGCCGGGCCAGCGCAGAAGGTTTCGGCCAGAAAACCAGGATCAGCAGCGCCATGACCCCGAGCAGGACTGCCGTCCGGTTGAGGGTGCCGAGACTCTGCTGGATGGTCGCCGCCTGAGAGAGGAAGTTGGCAGGCATCTGCGCGATATCGAGGCCCAGGAAGTCCCTGGCCTGTGACAAGGCGATCACCACGGCGATGCCGTTGGTGAAGCCGATGACGATCGGAACCGGCACGAACCGGACCATCTGCCCCAGCTTGAACAGCCCCATGGCGGTCAGCACCAGTCCCGCCATCATCGTGGAGATCAGGAGGTTGGCGACCCCGTAGCGCTCCGCGATGGCGTACAGCAGGGCGACAAACGCGCCAGCCGGGCCCCCGATCTGCACTCGGGATCCGCCCAGCGCGGAGACGATGAAACCGCCCACCACCGCAGTTATCAGGCCCGCCTCGGGTTTGACGCCGGAAGCAATCGCGAAGGCCATCGCCAGGGGCATGGCGACACACGCGACGCTCAGGCCGGCGCCGACGTCCGCGATCAGGTCGGCGCGCTGATAACCGGCAAGCGCGTCAATGAGGTTCGGACGGAACTTGATCCTGGGTAGTTGCACAGGCCCTTAGCGAACGAGCATGCCCGGCGCGGCCCCGGCATGAGGCTCGAGCAGGAATATCCCATCTTTGTCGAGGCTGCCGGAGGCGGCGAGCACCATGCCTTCGGAGATTCCGAACTTCATCTTGCGGGGCGCGAGATTGGCGACCATCACGGTCAGCTTTCCGGTGAGATCCTCGGGATCGTAGTGCGCGGCGATTCCGGAAAATACCTGGCGCGGCTTCTCTTCGCCGATGTCGAGCATCAGCTTCAGCAGCTTGGTAGAGCCTTCCACCTTTTCCGCGCTGGTGATCCGGGCAATGCGAAGAGTCACCCGGGAGAAGTCGTCGATGCCAATGGTGGCGTCCACCGTTTCCGGCGCGCCTGCCGACTGCCCGGTCGAGGCGACGGGCAGCGGCGCTGCCGGGGCGGTTGCCTTGTCCTGGTCCGCTCCAGGCGGGCCGAAAAGAGCGTCGACCTGTTCGTTATCCACTCGTTGCATCAGGTGTTCATACTTGTTGATGCGATGACCGGCGGGCAGGGGCGTTTTCAGGATCTCCCAGGAGGTGATCTCCTGATTGAGGAAAGCGCCCACCTTCTTCGCCGTGTCCGGCAGAACCGGCGACAGCAGCACGATGAGGTCTCGGAAGGCGCGCACGGCGTCCGAGCAGACCCGGTGCAGTTGCTCGGCCTGATCCGGCTTTTTGGCCAGTTCCCAGGGCTTCTCGCTGTCGATGAACTGGTTGACCCGGTCGGCCAGTCCCATGATCTCGCGCATCGCCTTGCCGAACTCGCGTTGGCCGTAAAGGTCGGCGACCGCGTCCGTTCCGATCCAGCCGTCGGAGAAGGTGTGCGCGGTCGCCGGATCCGGCGCGGCAAGCATCCCGTCGAAGCGCTTGGCGATGAAGCCCGAGCAGCGGCTGGCGATGTTGACCAGTTTCCCCACCAGATCGCTGTTGACGCGGGCGATGAAGTCGTCGGCGTTGAAATCGACATCCTCGACGCGATTATTCAGCTTCGCGGCGAGGTAGTAGCGCAGCCACTCCGGGTTCATGCCGAGGTCCAGGTACCGCAGCGGGGACAGGCCGGTGCCACGCGACTTGGACATCTTCTCGCCGGAAACCGTCAGGAAGCCGTGCACGAAGATGTGGTCCGGAACCTTGAAGCCGGCGAACTTGAGCATCGCCGGCCAGAACAACGTGTGAAAGTAGATGATGTCCTTGCCGATGAAGTGGACCTGCTCGCGGACCAGCCCGTCCGCGGTCGCCCCGTCCCCGGGCGCGATGAAGGAGTTGAAATCCAGCCCGATCCGGCTGCAATGCGCTTTCAGCGAGGCCAGGTACCCCACCGGCGCGTCGAGCCAGACGTAGAAGAACTTGCCGGGTGCATCGGGAATCGGAATCCCGAAGTAGGGGGCGTCCCTGGAGATGTCCCAGTCGGCGAGTTGTTCCGCGGGGGCGGTCGAGCCCTCCGCCTGCGGGGTGTCCGGGCCGTGGCCAAGCCATTCCCGCGCCTTGTTCGCAACCTCCGGCTGAAGGCTGCCGCTGCTCGTCCAGTCGCTCAGGAACCGGCGGCACCGCGCATCCGACAGCTTGAAGAAGTAGTGTTCGGAGCTGCGAAGCACCGGTGCGGCACCGGTGATGGTCGAATAGGGGTCAATCAGGTCGGTCGGCGAGTACACGCTGCCGCACACCTCGCACGCATCACCGAACTGATCCTTGGCATGACAGACCGGACACTCGCCCTTGATATAGCGGTCCGGCAGGAACATCGACTTGACCGGATCGAAGAACTGCTCGATGGTCCGCGTGGCGATCAGGCCGTCGGCCTTGAGCCGTCGATAAATCTCCTGCGACAGCTCCGTGTTCTCGATCGAGTGGGTGGAATGCCAGTGATCGAAGCTGATGTAGTAGCCTTGCAGATAGCGGGGGCGCTCGGCCGCGATCCGGGAGACCAGCGCCTGCGGTTCGA
>JBBRJB010000111.1:0-7221 GCA_038220085.1 Burkholderiales bacterium | reverse complement strand
CGACCGCGTCCGCACAGGCGCCCCAGTTCTTCCGCATCGGCACCGGTGGCACCTCGGGCACCTACTACCCGATCGGCGGACTCATCGCCAATGCGATCTCCAACCCGCCAGGTTCACGCGCCTGCGACAAGGGCGGCTCCTGCGGCGTGCCCGGGCTGATCGCCACCGCGGTCAGCGCCAACGGCTCGGTGGCGAACATGAACGCCATCGGCAGCGGCCAGCTGGAGTCCGGCTTCTCCCAGAGCGACGTCGCCTACTGGGCCTACACCGGCACCGGCATCTACGAGGGCAAGCCCAAGGTTGCCGACCTGCGGCTGATCGCGAACCTGTATCCCGAAAGCATCCACCTGATCGCCCGCAAAGGCTCGGGCATCAAGACGGTGGCCGACCTCAAGGGCAAGCGCGTATCGCTGGACGAGCCCGGCTCGGGAACGCTGATTGACGCGCGCATCATCCTGGAAGCCTACGGCCTCAGCGAGAAGGACATCAAGGCGGAGTACCTCAAGCCGCAGAACGCCGGTGACAAGATGCGGGACGGCTCGATGGACGCGCTGTTCACCGTGAGCGGCTATCCGCAGGGGGCCGTCGTCGAGCTCGCCACCGCCGGTACCGGGATCGACCTGATTCCCATCAGCGGCGCCGAGGCGGACAAGGTCCTTGCCAAGTACAACTTCTTCGCGCGCGAGACCATCCCGGCCGGCGTCTACAAAGGGGTCGACACCGAGACGAAGACCCTGAGCGTCGGCGCCCAATGGCTCACGTCGGCCAAGCAGCCGGACGCGCTGATCTACGAGATCACCAAGGCGCTGTGGAACAAGAACACCCGCCAGCAGCTCGACACCGGCCACGCCAAGGGCAAGTCGATCACTGCCGACACGGCGCTTGCCGGTGCCGGTGTGCCCCTGCACCCGGGCGCGGAGAAGTTCTACAAGGAAGCCGGCCTCCTGAAGTGATCCACGGCGCTCGCAGGACGCGCTGATGGCGACGCCGCCCGACCGGACGGGATCGACCCCTCCGGTCGATCGGGTCGATGGGGCCGCTGCGGATCTCGCGGTCGGTCCGCTCAACCCTGGAGACCCGACCGATCTACGGGTACTCGAGGAGAAGTACGACCCGGAAATGCGTTTCAGGCCGGTCGTCCAGCCCGCGGTCATCATCGTCGCCGCGCTGCTGATCGGCCTGTCGATCTTTCACTACTACACCGCCGGCTTCGGTCTGCTGAACGAGACGACGCACCGGTCGGTTCACCTCGCCTGCGTCCTGGGGCTCATCTTCCTGGTCTTCCCGGCCCGCAAGAGCCTGCTGGCTCAGGCGGCGCAACCGGGCCCACTAGCGCCCGGCGGCATTCCCTGGTTCGACTGGCTGCTCGCCATTGCCTGCGCCGTATCGGTCCTCTATATCCCCTACATCTACGCCGACCTCGCGTTCCGGGTAGGTAACCCCAGCACCACCGACGTCGTGCTCGGCTCGATCCTGATCGTCACGCTGCTGGAAGCCACCCGTCGAAGCATGGGCTTGCCACTGCCGATCATTGCCG
Source organism: Burkholderiales bacterium (assembly GCA_038220085.1). Taxonomy (GTDB): domain Bacteria; phylum Pseudomonadota; class Gammaproteobacteria; order Burkholderiales; family Burkholderiaceae_E; genus Lautropia. The sequence continues at coordinate 5,684 of JBBRJB010000111.1, read as the reverse complement.
TCGTGTTCATGGTCTATGCCCTTTTCGGGCCGGTGTTTCCGGGACTGCTCAAGCATGCGGGGGCGACCTGGGCCCAGGTCGTCAATCACCAGTACCTCACCAGCCAGGGCATCTACGGCGTGCCGGTCGGCGTGGTGGCAACCTATGTTTTTCACTTCGTGCTCTTCGGCGTGGTCGCCACTCGTATCGGACTGGGTCAGTTGTTCCTGGATATCGCCGCCAGCGTGGCCGGGCCGTTCGCCGGCGGACCCGCCAAGGTCAGCGTCTTCGGTTCGGCCCTGTTCGGCATGCTGAGCGGGTCTTCGGTGGCCAACGCGGTGACCGTCGGCTCGCTCACGATTCCGGCGATGGTGCGGGTCGGCTATCCGCGCCATTTCGCCGCCGCCGTCGAGGCCGCCGCGTCGACCGGGGGCCAGATCACACCGCCGATCATGGGTGCAGCCGCCTTCCTGATGATCGAGTTCCTCGCGGTGCCCTATCAGATGATCCTCGCAGCCGCGGTGGTGCCCGCCTTCATGCACTTCTATGGCGTCTTCCTGCAGGTTCACTTCGAAGCGAAGCGTCGCGGCCTGCGCGGACTCACTCCGGACGAAATGCCGAAGCTCAAGGCGTCGCTGCGCGAGCGCTGGCCCACGCTGATTCCCCTGTTTCTGGTGATCTGGATCCTGGTCTCGGGCCGCACGCCATACATGGCGGCCTTCGTCGGCATCAGTTCCTGCGCCGTGGTCGGGCTGACCACCCGCACTTCCGGCAACGGCCCGCTCAACTGGGGGATGTTCGCCGCCCTTCACGGCCTGCTCCTGCTGATCGCGCTGGGTGGATTCCAGGAAGACGAGCGCCAGTTGATGCTGGTCGGCGCCATCGGCCTGGGACTGGCGGCATACCGCTTTGCCGGCATGCGCGGACGCATCGCCCCCGCCGTCCTGCTGGAAGTATTCGAGACCGGCGCGAAGTACGCGCTTGCGGTCGGCGCCGCGGCCGGCACGGTCGGCATCGTCATCGGCGTGGTGACGCTCACCGGCGTCGGCTTCAAGATCAGCTACATCATCACCACGGCGGCGGCATCGACCGCGGAGGCCATGCTGGCGATCCTGCCGGCCTGGTTCGCCAGCGCCCAGACGCTGACGCTCTTTGCTGCACTGGTGATGACCGGGGTCGTCTGCATCCTGATGGGATGCGGCATTCCCACCACAGCGAACTACATCATCATGGTGACGGTGGCCGCGCCGACCCTGGTGCAACTGGGCGTCGAACCGCTGGTCGCCCATTTCTTCGTATTCTACTACGGCGTGCTTGCCGACATCACGCCACCGGTTGCGCTCGCCGCCTATGCCGCTGCCGGCATGGCCGGCAGCGACCCTTTCAGGACCGGCAACACCGCCTTCCGGCTGGGGCTGGGAAAGGTGCTGGTTCCCTTCGTTTTCGTGTTCTCGCCCGCACTGCTGATCGTCGCCAAGGGCTTCACGCCGTATGACTTCGCGGTCACGTTCACCGGTTGCCTGCTCGGGATCGCGCTGCTGTCGGCCGCGCTGAGCGAGTTCCTGCTGGTCCAGATGGCTCGCTGGGAGCGGCTGTTGTGCGTAGCCGGCGCGCTGCTGATGGTGGCGCCTGGCCTGAAGCCGACGCTGGTGGGCCTGGCGATCGCGGCCCCGGCGCTGGTTGCGCAGGTCGTCGGCTGGCAGCGCGCCCGCAAGCGGGCGGCGGCAGATTCCGACGGGAAAGCGGCCGCCGGGGCCCGCCCGGCAGGCGTCGCCGCCAGTCCGAAGGCGTAGGAGCCTGCGCGGCAGCTATCCGAGTGCTATTTCGGCAGGGCCACCGGCATCATCAGCTGGTTGTTCTGCGACTCCAGATAGCCCGCTTCCGCGCTGATCTTTGTGTATGCCATCCACTTGGGATCCGCCTGCATCGCCGCGCGCCGCTGGGCCCGGTCCGTCGCGTCCTTGTAGGCCCAGATGTGGATATAGCTGTTGACGTTGCCGGTCTCGGTCTGCAGGTAGGCGAAGGGATCGCCCAGGTGCTTCCTCTGGACTTCATAGCCGTGCTCGATGTAGAGCGCCAGATGAGCCTTGATGGTTCCGGGACGGCAGACGTAGGTGCGGACATCGTAAAGCATGGTCTTCTCCGTGATTCAGGTAGGTCGTAGAGTATCAGTCCGCGGTCGCACCCGAGGCCTGGACCAGCCGGCCCCAGCGCTCGACTTCAGCCTCGACGAAGGGTTAAAACTGCGCATGCCGGTTGCCGATCGGCTTTGCGCCGATGGCCGCCAGTTTCTCCTGGACGGCAGGAGTCGCGACCGACTGGGCGATGGCATCGGACAGCTTCTCGACCAGTGGCGCCGGTACCCCGGCAGGCGCGAACATCGCGAACCACGACTGCGCCTGGATCTGCGGGAATCCGGCTTCGGCGAAAGTCGGCACCTCCGGCAGCAGCGCATCCCGGGTGTCCCCCGTCAGCGCGATCGGCCGCAGCCTGCCCGCCTTCACCTGCGGGAGCATCTCCGGCAGGTTGCCGAACATCATCTGCACCTGGCCGCCGACCAGATCCTGCAGCGCCTGGGCGCCGCCCTTGTAGGGCACGTGAGTCATCTTCGACCCGGTGAGAGTCGCGAACTGCGCCCCGGCCAGGTGAGCCGCGGTTCCGGTGCCGCCTGACCCGAAATTGAGCGAGTCGTCCTTGCGCGCCAGCGCGGCAAGTTCCTGCGCGGATTTCGCGGCTACTGAGGGATTGACGACCAGCAGCAGCGGCACCGAGGCGAGGTTGGACAAAGCCGCAAAGTCCCTGGTGAGGCTGTAGTCCAGCTTCTTGTAGAGGGTCGCATTGACGGCGTGGCTGGAGGTGGCAACCAGCAGCGTATAGCCGTCGGCCGGCGCGCGTGCCACCGTCAGCGCACCGATGTTGCCATTGGCGCCGGCCTTGTTCTCCACCACCACCGTCTGGCCCAGCCGCTCGCCGAGGGCCTGGGACACGGTACGGGCGATCTGGTCGGTGGCGCCACCGGGCGCAAACGGCACGATGACCCGCAGCGGGTGATCCGGAAACGCTGGCTTTTCCTGGGCCGCCAGGTTGGTGCTTGCAAGCGCCGCTGCGCCCGCGACCAGCAACGCCGCGGCTGCGGCACGAAACGATCTCATGGGAGTGGTCTCTCTGGTTGTGTCACTTAGTTCAATGAATCGAGGTCGTCGAGTCGACGGGACTCATGGTATCGGGTTCCGGCGACAGCCTACCGTCCGCGCGGATCCAGCGCATCCCGCAACCCGTCGCCCGGCAGATTGAACGCCAGGACAAGCACGAAGATCGCGAGGGCGGTCTGCACGATCAGCGCGCCACTACGTTCGGCAGCACATGGCGGCCGAATACCCCCATCGGCGAGGCCAGTCCCCGATAAGGCCAGTCCCCGATATCTGCGAACATGCCAGCCAGCCGACCCGTCGTTGCGGATCAGGGCCTGCGGCTGCAGTGTCCGCCGCTCAGGTCCTCTTGTTCTCATAAGCCTGGAGTTTCGCGCATGAACGATTCCTCCCCCTACGTCCCGCCCAAGGTCTGGAAACTGGACAAGGAAAACGGCGGGCACTTCGCCGGCATCAACCGGCCGACCGCCGGGGCGACCCATGAGAAGAAACTGCCGGTGGGCCGCCATCCGCTTCAACTCTATTCGATGGCCACGCCCAACGGTGTCAAGGTCACGGTGATGCTGGAGGAGCTGCTGGCCCTGGGCCACAGCGGTGCCGAGTACGACGCCTGGCTGATCCGGATCCGCGACGGCGACCAATTCGGCAGCGGCTTCGTTGCGGTGAACCCGAACTCCAAGATCCCCGCACTGATGGACCACAGCGAACCCGAGCCGATACGGGTCTTCGAATCCGGTTCGATCCTCCTGTACCTGGCCGAGAAGTTCGGCGAGTTCCTGCCCACCGACCGGCCGACGCGCACCGAATGCCTGTCCTGGCTGTTCTGGCAGATGGGCAGTGGCCCGTTCCTTGGCGGCGGTTTCGGTCACTTCTACGCCTATGCCCCGGTCAAGATCGAATACGCGATCGACCGCTTCGCCATGGAAGTCAAACGCCAGCTCGACGTGCTGGACCGTCGTCTGGCGCAGACCCAGTACCTGGCGGGCGATGACTACACGATCGCCGACATCGCGGTATGGCCGTGGTACGGGGCCCTGGCCAGGGGCTTGCTGTACAGCGCCGGCGAATTCCTGCAGGTGCAGGACTACGCCAACGTGCAGCGGTGGACCCGTCAGATCGCGGAACGTCCGGCGGTCAAGCGCGGGCGCATTGTCAATCGCGTTTCCGGTGATCCGGCGAGTCAGCTGCACGAGCGCCACGACGCCAGCGACTTCCAAACGAAAACCCAGGACAAGGTCGCCGGGAAGGCGGCAGCCTGAGTTTCCGGCCCGGCGCGTTCGATTCGTCCGCCGGTAGCCGCAGCCGGTAGCCGCAGCCGGCGGCGCCCACTTGCCTGCCCGGGCCCGGACGTCACTTGACTATATTTCGATAATTCCGGTAATATCGATATATGGATCATGACCACGCCGTCAAAGCGCTTAGCTCGCTCGCTCATCCGGTTCGACTGCAGGTGTTCCGTGCCTTGGTTGTGTCTGGCCCGACCGGACTGACGCCCGGTGTCATGCAGCAGCAGCTGGACCTGCCGGCGTCGACGCTGTCGTTCCACCTGAAGGAACTCGCCGCGGCCGATCTGGTCAGCATCGAGCGCGCGAGCCGGCATCTGGTCTACCGGGCCGTCTATGACCGGATGAACGGGCTGATCTCCTACCTGACCGAGAACTGCTGCCAGGGCAGCGAATGTGCCTTGCCGACCACCGCAGCAGCCTGCGGCTGCTGACGCCATCCACACCCGAGGAGAAGTCATGAAACGCTTTCACGTCCATGCCCACGTTGAGGACCTCCAGGCGAACATCGCCTTCTACTCGGCGATGTTCGGCGTTCGGCCTGCGCGGGTCGAGCCCGATTACGCCAAGTGGATGCTCGACGATCCCCGAATCAACTTCGCCATTTCCACTCGTGGCGATAAACCCGGCGTCGATCACCTCGGCATCCAGGCCGACACGCAGGAGGAACTGGCCGAAATGAAGACGCGGGCACACGCGGCCGCGCTGGCGATGAGCGACGATGGTGAGACGACCTGCTGCTACGCGCGAAGCGAGAAGCACTGGCTGACCGACCCGCAGGGCATTGCCTGGGAGCAGTACCACACGCTGGGCGACTTCCCGGTCTTCAGCCAGGCGAAGTCGGCGCCGGCCGAAGCCGCCGCGTGCTGCGCACCGCGAGCGCCTCGCGACAAGGATGCCGGTACCACGGGCGAGCCGGTCACCGCCGACAAGGTCGCGCCCGCGGCCTCGTCCTGCTGCTAGGAGTCTGTCGGATTATGAATCGGGGTCAGGACGAAGCGATGCGTGATGAGGCGCAAGGCGCCCGCTGAAGGCTATCGAGGCCGGCTGAATTGACTTCTGTACAAGCCGCCGAAGCGGTACTCCCAACGACTTCAGACAAGCCCTCGATCGGTTTCTTCGAGCGCTACCTGACCGTCTGGGTGGCGCTGTGCATCGTCGTCGGCGTCGCGCTCGGCCAGGTGTTGCCAGGCCTGTTCCAGGCCATCGCCAGGCTGGAATTCGCCAGGGTCAATATCCCGGTCGGTCTGCTGATCTGGGTGATGATCATTCC